>NZ_CFIFWG010000037.1:0-20782 GCF_984466335.1 Roseitalea sp.
GCTCTCGCGCCGCTCGCCGGAAAAGGCGACCAGGCCGATCACGGAGGCGAACAGGTAGAAGACGCCCACCATGGCCAGGATTCCCAGCATGGCGAGCAGGAAACCCTCGTCGATCTGGTCGCGAAAGAAAAACAGCCCGCCCGCCAGCCCGAGCGAAACCACGCCAACGATCATGAGCCGTGCGGTCGCCGAAGGGCCGCCTTCGCGCCGCGCGTTGCGTGCACGGCCTGCGGAGCGGCGCGCTGCCTTGCTCATGCAATGATCCCGTCGCTTGCGTCCTTACCGTCCCGCCACGGTTGGACCACAATCCATGCGTGCGGGAAAGACCCGCACGGAAAAATTTGTCAGCCGGCCCACCGCTTGATAGCTGTGCGCAACGATCGAGGAGACGGCCATGGATTGGTTCACAGGCTTGTTCAGCGACCCGACGACCGCGCTGGCGGCATGGAGCCTTCTGGCCCTGGTCGCATTGCTCCTCGCCGTTCTGGGGGTCGTGCGCTTCAGGCACATGCGCAGCGGCATGTTCGTTGCCGGCGGCCGCAGGCATCGTCTGGCGGTGCTGGACGCCACGGCGATCGACAATCGCCGCCGCCTGGTGCTCGTGCGGCGCGACGATGTCGAGCATCTGATCCTGATCGGCGGCCACAATGACCTGGTGGTCGAGGCGGGCATCGGCGAGGACGGCAAGCAGGGCAAGGACGCCGGCCCCGCCGCCAAGCCGCAGCGCCCGATCGCGGCATTCGGCCCCTCGGCGCCGGACCGCCCAAGGAAACCGCCGGCAGAGCCGCGGGCCCCCGGAACCGCGCCGCGGC
This sequence comes from Roseitalea sp., assembly GCF_984466335.1. NCBI lineage: Bacteria > Pseudomonadati > Pseudomonadota > Alphaproteobacteria > Hyphomicrobiales > Ahrensiaceae > Roseitalea > Roseitalea sp. The sequence goes on from NZ_CFIFWG010000037.1 coordinate 813, forward strand.
GCATCGAACCGGCTGCGTCCTCCACCCCGGCGGCGGTCAGGCCCGCCGATCGTCCGCCCATGCCGCAGGCTCACCCGGCCGCCGAAGCCACCCCTGACGGCGATTCGCTCGATGAGGAAGTGGAACGGCTGCTGGACGGGCTGATCGATCCGACGGCCAGGTCGGACCGCACATAGGGCCGGCGCTCAATCGTCCCGATAGACCTTTTCGCGGCGCTCGTGGCGTTCCTGCGCTTCAAGCGACAGGGTCGCGATCGGCCTTGCGTCGAGCCGCTTGACGCCGATCGGATCGCCCGTTTCCTCGCAGAAGCCGTAGGTGCCGTCATCGATGCGCTTGATCGCCATGTCGATCTTGTTGATCAGCTTGCGCTGGCGGTCGCGCGCGCGCAGCTCGATCGCGCGGTCGGTCTCCGAGGTCGCCCGGTCGGCGATATCGGGGTGATTTGCGCTTTCGCGCTGAAGATTTTCGAGGGTCTCGCGCGACTCGCGCAGCAGGTCGCTCTTCCACATGGTCAGCTTGCCGCGGAAATAGGCGCGCATCCGGTCGTTCATGAAAGGCTCGTCTTCGCTGGGCTCGTAGCCGTTGATCGCGATCTCGTCAGGCATGGCGTGATCCCCACATGAAGATTGGCCGCTGTATAATCGCAGCCCGTCGGCGCCTCAAGTTGCAATTGTGTGAGCCGGCGGCGGCCCTGCGGCCGTCCGCGCAAGGCATCGGGCGTCGCCCATTGCGCCCTGGAACGATTGCGCCGCGGGCATGTCCGCGATATGCGGTCGGGCGCGGCATGGCGCCGACGGGGGAGAGAACCATGAGCAGGCTGTTCTTGTTGCGCCATGCCAAGGCCGAGTGGTCCGCGCCGGGCCAGCCCGACTTCGACCGGGCGCTGGCCGCCTCGGGCGTCGAGGACGCAAGGGCGCTGGCCGCCGCCATGGTCGGGCGCGACCTGCTGCCCGGCAAGGTGATCTGTTCGGCGGCGCGCCGGGCGCGGCAGACGCTCGATGCGATCAACACGGTGCATGACCTGTCTGGCATCGCCAGCTACGATCAGGACCTTTATGGGACCGACGCGCCCGGCTACCTTGAGGTGGCGGCCAAATCCGGCTTCGACGGCGACCTGATGCTGGTCGGCCACAATCCGATGCTCGAAGACGTCGCCATGGCGCTGTCGGCCGACGGCCAGAGAGCGCTGCTCGACGAATTGCAGATGGGGTTCCGCACCGCCGGCCTGGCGGTCATCGCCGTCGACGGCCCGCTGTCGCGCATCGAGACCCAGCGCGGGCGGCTGGAAGCCTACCTGACGCCGGCCAACGCCTGACGGGAGAGGACGTCGCGCGCACTCCCTTTCAACGTCACCGCCGCCCGCCTATATCGAAGGCGCACCGGCGCCGACCGCAAGCGGGGAACCGAACGCCTTGAACCCACTGACATCGCTCGGCGATGAGGCCAGGATCGCCCTGGATACCGCCGCCGGCCGGGCGGCGGGTCTGTTCAATCCCACCTTGCGCCTGGGCGTGACCGGCCTTTCACGCGCCGGAAAAACGGTCTTCATCACCGCGCTGGTCCACAACCTCGTCCACGGCGGCAGGCTGCCCCTGTTCGAGGCGGTTCGTTCGGGACGCCTGGCGCGCGCCCGGCTGGAGCCACAGCCCGACGACCAGGTGCCGCGCTTTGCCTATGAGGAGCATGTGCGGGCCCTGGTCGACGAGCGCATCTGGCCGGAATCGACCCGGTCGATCAGCCAGTTGCGCCTGACCCTTCAATATGAAAGCGCATCGGGCTGGAACCGCGCCTTCGGCCGCGGGCGGCTGCATCTGGACATTGTGGACTATCCGGGCGAGTGGCTGCTCGACCTGCCCCTGCTGCGGCGGGACTTTCGAACCTTTTCGACCGAGGCGACCGAGCAATCCGAAAGCGCAGCGCGCCGCGAGGTGGCCCGAGACTGGCGCGCCATCGCCGAGGCGACCGATCCGGAAGGGGACGCCGACGAAGCGCGGGCCGAAACGCTCGCGCGCGCCTTCCGCGCCTATCTGACCGCCTGCCGGAACGCAAGCCGCTCGCTGTCCACGCTCCCGCCCGGCCGGTTCCTGATGCCCGGCGACATGGAGGGCTCGCCCGCCCTGACCTTCGCGCCGCTGACGCGCCTGGCCGACCGGCCGCGCGCCGGCAGCATGCAGGCGCTCATGCAGCGTCGCTACGAAGCCTACAAGGCGCTGGTCGTCAAGCCCTTCCTGCGCGCCCACATCACCCGCCTGGACCGCCAGATCGTGCTCGTCGACGCGCTGTCGGCGATCAATGCCGGCCACGAGGCGGTCGCCGATCTGGAGCGGGCGCTGACCGAGATCCTGAGTTGCTTCCGGCCGGGCCGGACCAATCCCGTCTCGGCCCTCGTCAAGCGCCGCATCGACCGCATCCTGATCGCGGCGACCAAGGCCGACCATATGCACCATGAAAGCCACCGGCGGCTCGAAGCGGTCATCGACAGGCTGGTCGAACGCACGGCCGACAAGGCCAGCCTTTCGGGCGCCTCGGTCGACACCGTTGCGATGGCCGCCGTCCGCGCCACGCGCGAGGCGACGGCGACCGAGGGCGGCGAAACGCTGCCCCTGGTTGTCGGAACCCCGATGCAGGATGAGAGGATCGGCCTGGAAACCTTTGATGGAAAACGCCAAACGGCGATCTTTCCCGGCGACCTTCCGGCCGATCCCGAACGGTTGTTCGCCGGCGCTCAAGGCGCCGGACAGCGCTTTGTCCGCATGCGCCCGCCGCGCCTCGAACGCAGCGGGGACGGCGCCACCTTGTCCTTGCCGCACATCCGTCTCGACAAGGCGCTCGAATTCCTGCTGGGAGACCGGCTGGCATGACAGGACGGCCCCGCGATCCCCGCGCCTTTGCCGTCGAGGCGCCGCCCCGGCCGGACGCGGCGTCCGGAAGGGAACGCGCGCCGCGCGCCATCGACGATCCGGCGCGCATCGAGATGGCCGAGGAGGATGTCTTCGAGCGCGAGAGCGGCGATGCGCAAACGCCGCCGCCGCCGGGTCGCGCGCGCCGGGGCGGCATCGGCCCCGGCGCCGTCGCGGCAACGGCCCTTGGCGTCATCGTCGCGCTGGCGCTGGGCATCTGGTTCGAGCAGCTGGTGGGCGCCCTTTTCGAGCGCCATCGGGTCCTGGGCCGGATCGGGCTCGGCGCGATCGCAGTCCTGGCGGTCGCCGCCGCCGTCGCGATCGGGCGCGAGGTCGTCGCCATCGGCCGCCAGAGCGTCGTCGACCGGGTGCGCGAGGAGATCGCCGCGGCACTGGACGGCTCGAACGCAGGCGCCATGACGGCCGCCACCGAAAGGCTCGCGGGCCACTATGCCCGTCATCCCAAGACGGCGGCCGGCCGTGCCCGGCTGGCGGAGCTTGAGGCCGACATCATCGACCCGGAGGACCGCTACCGGATCACCGAGCGGGCGCTTTTGTCGGCGCTGGACGCCGAGGCGCGGTCGCTGGTCGTGAACGCCGCAAGGCGGGTGTCGGTCGTCACCGCCGTCTCCCCAAGGGCGCTCGTCGACATCGGCTATGTCCTTTTCGAGAACGTCCGCCTGATCCGCGCGATCGCCGCGCATTATGGCGGCCGCGCCGGCGCCTTGGGCACGCTCACGCTGGTGCGCCGCGTCGTCGGCCATCTCGTCGTCACCGGCACCGTCGCGGTCGGAGACAGCCTGATCCAGCAACTGGTCGGCCAGGGCGTCGCCGCGCGGCTTTCGGCGCGTCTGGGCGAAGGGGTGGTCAACGGGCTGATGACCGCGCGCGTCGGCATCGCCGCCATGACCGTCTCGCGCCCGGCGCCCTTCATCGCCCTGCCGCGTCCGACCCTGACGGAGATTGCGCGCGCGCTCGGTCGCCATTGGTCCGCCGCCGGAGACGACGCAAATCCCGATGCGAAAGACAGCGCCCGATAGGCCGGAAACAACGATGCCTTAACCATTGAAGGCAATGATCCCGCCCGTCCGCCGATCAACGGAGCCCCCATGCCCGACCGCCTGGCCCTGCCCCTTCTTGCCCTTGTGGCCATCCTCGCAACGCTCGCGCCGGCCCATGCGGACAAGGCGCGCGAGGCCCGTTTCTTCCAGCAGATCGAGGGAAAGTGGCGCGGCCCCGGCGAGATCGTCGCCGGCAAGTACAAGGGCACCAGGTTCATCTGCCGGTTCGACGGATCGGTGCCCGGCTCCTTGCTGGGCATGTCGCTTGAGGGCGACTGCCGCGTGGGCCTGTTCACCCAGCGCATGTCCGCCTCCGTCGCGCGCGAGGGCCGAACCTACAAGGGCACGTTCCTCGACGGCGCCGGTGGCGAGGGGCTCGACATAACCGCCGGCCATGTCGGCCAGGACCGGGTCGCGCTCACGCTGAACCGCAAGCGGCTCGACGGCGCCATGCTGGCGCGCCTTGCCGACCCGAACACGCTGAACGTGACGGTCTCGGTGCGCGTGGGCGATGCGTTCGTGCCGGTGATCGGCATCAGCCTCGACCGGCTCGACCCGGTCAAGGTCGGAGCGGTGCGCTGAACGCAGCCCGGCCCTATTTCGGCACGCACAGCCGCGTCTCAGCCATCTCGATGCCCGTCCTGTCGGCCTTTTGAGCGGCCTTGCGCACGCTGCGGCCGCCGATCGCCCCGAACGGCGCTATATCGGCCAGCGGCACCAGCACGAAGGCGCGCTCGAACAGGCGCGGATGCGGCAGGGTCAATTCCGGCGTCCGCATCGCGACCTCGCCATGGGCGAGAATGTCGATGTCGAGCGTTCGCGGCCCCCAGCGCCGCGCCCGCGCACGGCCGGCCAGGCGCTCGGCCTCGCGCACGCGCAGCAACAGCGCCTCCGGCGCGAGATCGGTGCGCAGTTCCGCGCAGGCGTTCAGAAAGCGCGGCTGGTCCGTGATCCCCCATGGCGGCGTCCGGTAGACCGGCGATACGGCGACGACGCATATGCCCGGCTCGGCGTGCAGCCGGTCGAGCGCGCCCTGCATGGCCGCGCCGACCGCGCCCACATTGCCGCCAAGGGCGATGAGCGCGCTGACAGGCTCACGCGTCATGGCAGACATGCACCTCGATATGGTCGAGCACGCCCGTCACGGGCGCGTTGGGCTTTCTCAGCGTGATCTCCGCACGCCTGATCTGGGGAAAGCGGGCGCACAGCGCCTTTGCGATCTCCAGCGCGATGGCCTCGATCAGATAGCGGCGCTTGCCGGTCACGATCCGCTCGATCTCCCGATAGGCGATGCCGTAATCGACGGTGTTGGCGATATCGTCATCCTCAAGCGCCCCGCCCGGCTCGACGAAGAGCCGCGCATCGACATAGAAACGCTGGCCGAGAAACTCCTCCTGGTCGTACACGCCGTGCCGCGCAAAGAAAGCGCAGTTCTTCATCCTGATCTCATACATGGCCGGGCCGCTCCGTTGACTGGCCGCTCGCGCTCCGGGCCGCGACCATAGCATCGGCCACGGCCAGCGCGTCGCGGCTGGTTGCGACATCGTGCACGCGGAAAAGCGCCGCGCCCGCCATGCGCAAAAGCGCCGTCGTCGCCGCCGTCGCAACGTCGCGGCCGGCGGCCTCGCGGCCGGTCAGACGGCCGATGAACCGCTTGCGGCTCGTGCCGGCAAGAAGCGGGAAGCCAAGCGCGTGCAGCGCGCCGAACCGGGCCATGAGGGCGACATTGTGGCCCGTATCCTTGGCGAAGCCGAACCCCGGATCGAGCACGATCCGGTCCTCGCCCACGCCGGCCGCAAGGGCGATCTCGATCGACCGGGAGAAAAAGACGCGCTGATCCTCGATCGGGTCGGGCAGAACGTCGCGCTGGCGCCCCGTGTGCATGACGATCAGGCCGGCGCCATGCTCGGCGACGAGGCGCGCGATCGGCGGTTCGCGTTGCAGGCCCCAGACATCGTTTATGACATCGGCGCCGGCCTCAAGCGCCGCGCGGGCGGTCTCGGCGCGATATGTGTCGACCGAGACCGGCGTGCCGGCAAGCCTGGCGCGAACGGCCCTCAGCGCCGGCAAAAGCCTTCGGCGCTCCTCGGCGCCGTCGACGGGCGCCGCGCCCGGCCGCGTGCTCTCCGCGCCGATGTCGATGATCGCGGCGCCTTCGGCGACCATCGCCGCCGCCGCGTCAGACGCCCGCCGGGGCGTCCGGTTCAGCCCGCCGTCGGAGAAGCTGTCCGGGGTGACGTTGACGATGCCGACCAGATGGCCGGCCGGGCCGAGCGTGATCGCGCGGTCGGCGGCAAGCCGCCATGACCGGGGCGCGAAAGGGTCGCCCACGGCCGGGGTATCCGGGCTTTGCGCGGGCCGCGCGATCAGGCCTGCTGCTCGGGAACGCGCACGACGAGACCGTCGAACGCATCCGTCATCTTGATCTGGCAGGACAGACGCGAATTGTCCCTGGTATCGAAGGCGAAATCCAGCATGTCCTCTTCCATGACGTCCGGCTGGCCGACCGTTTCGGTCCAAGCCTCGTCGACATAGACGTGGCAGGTCGCGCAGGCGCAGGCGCCGCCGCACTCCGCCTCGATGCCCGGAACCGCGTTCCTGATCGCGTTCTCCATCACCGTCGAGCCGGCCTGCGTTTCAAGGACGAACTCGGTGCCGTCAAAGGCGACGATGGTGAGCTTTGGCATCACGGACTCCGGCAGGCGCCTCACGAGCGGGCGCGGATCGACAAGCGCGACTTAGCCGTTCGCCCCCAATTGTCAAGCAAGGGTGAGATCGCCCAGGCACGGGACCGCCGGACCGGGCGGGTCAGCGCAGCAGCGAGTTGATATAGTCGCAGGTGCGGTCGATTTCGGCGAGCAGGGCGCGCACGCAACCGCGCTCTTGCGGCGACCGCTCCACCGCCATCGCCGAGTCGGCGATCGCGCCCGCGCCGATCGCCAGCGCGGCCCCTTTGAGCGTATGGGCGTTGTGCTTTCGCTGCTCGTCGCTGCACTGAGCATCGACCGCCCGGCCGACCGCCTTGGCCTGCCTGAGGAACAGGCGAAGCACCTCCTCCTCAAGCGCCTTGTCGCCCCCGGTCTGTCGCGCCAGCTTGACCAGATCGACCGGTCGGGCGCGCCCGACCGTGGCCCCGCCCATGTCCGGCGTCTCGAAGACCGGATGTCCCTGTTGTGCCATTGCCTGCCTCGCGCACCCACATCGTCCGCAGTCCGTACGCCGAATGCTGGCACGAACAAGTGGGCAAGCGGTTAATGCGAACGGGCGCGACTTCGCCGCAAGCCTTCCCCGGCGCCGCGATCGGGACGCGCCCGACGCAAAAACGGCGATCCGACGATGCGTTAACTTTATCTTTAAAGTTTTTGAGGGCTGCGCGATCTCGTGTTCCATTCTGGCACCAATGGTTCTACGATGCGCCGTAATCATGCAGGCGCTCCGGCTGCGGTCTCGACCGGGGTGACGGACGTCGGCGTATGTGACAACCGGGATCAACCCGGAACAGCATCAGGCGAGGCTTTCATGGCGCGGAACAGGAATGTGGCGGACCTGGACGCCGATATGGAGATGGCGCTCCAGGAGGCGTTGGAAAACGATCTGGCGAACGACGAAGCCGACGTCGACCTGGACAACGAGCTGTCTTTGGATGAGTTCGAGGAACAGGTGAGCAAGGCCGCCGACGCGCTTTCCGCCGGCAACGCGGGGAGCAAGGCACCCGGCACGCCGCCCGACGGCGCCGGCGGGGCAACCAAAGAGCCCGCCGCGCCCACGCCCGCCTTGCAGGCGCCGATCGCGGCGGCGGCGACCAAGCCGGTCTTCCATGCCGCCAACGACGACAATGCCGAACGCGAGTACGCCCAGCTTCTCGAACGCATCAACGCCGCGCCGAGCGGCCGCCCGGTCCTTTGGGCATCCCTGTTCGGCCTGGCCTGGCTCGGCGGGGCCGCCGCCCTCGCCCATGTGCTTTATGCGCCCGATGTCTGGCAGATCCGCGCGATAGAGCAGTTGCGCGCCCTGCCCGGCGCGATCGCGATCGCCGTCGGCACGATCGTTCCGGTCTTCGTGTTCCTCGGTTTCGGCATCATGGTTCGCCGCGCCGGCGAGATGCGCAATTCGGCCCGGTCCATGAGCGAGATCGCCTTCCGCCTGGCCGCACCCGAAAAAGTCGCCCATGACCGCGTCGCCATGGTCGGCCAGGCGGTGCGCCGCGAGGTCGCCGCCATGGGCGAGGGCATCGAGCGCACGATCGCGCGCGCCACCGAACTCGAAGCGCTGATGCAAAACGAGGTGAACGAGCTCGAACGGGCCTATTCGGACAATGAGGTGCGCGTGCGCTCGCTGCTGAGCGAACTGGGCAATCAGCGCGAAGGCATCGTCACCCACTCGGAGCGGCTCCGCGCGTCGATCTCGGGCGCGCACGAGCAGCTGCGCGACGAACTGACGGCCGCGACCGATACGCTGACCGACACGGTGAGCAGCGCCTCCGACCAGTTGACCGGCGCCCTGAACCAGACCGGAAACGGCCTGATCGACCGGATGAACGAGACGGGCGTGTCGCTCAACGCCACCATTTCAGGCCAGATGGAGACCATCGCCGAGCACTTCCATTCGAGCGGCGGCGCGCTGGCCGAGCTGATCGAGACCCGTATCGCCGATCTGGGCGCCGTTGCCGAGACCGCCAATCGCGACCTGGGCGCCACGGTCGAAAGCCAGTTCGAGCGCATGCACTCGATGCTGTCCGATCGCGGCGCGCATCTTGTCGGCGAGTTCGAAACGCGCATCTCCGCCGTCGACCAGAGCACCGAGCGCCTGAACGCGGCGCTCGACGCCCGCGCGCGCCAACTCAACGAGACGCTGCTGGAGCGAACGCGCGCCATCGCCGACACGCTGTCCAGCAATGCCGAATCCATCGGCCAGACGGCGGAAGCGGCGCGCGCCCAGGTCGCCGATCAGGTCAAGGCCGTCGAGACCTCCCTTGCGGCGACGATCGAAACGCGCGGCGCGGCCCTGACCGAAGCGCTCGACACCGCGACGGGCCGGGTGGCCGGCACGATCGACGAACGGACCGCCGAGTTCATGGCCAAGGCCGAGGCGCGCGGCCAGGCCATGGCCGACGCGGTCAACCGCTCGACCGAGGCGCTTTCCGCCTCGATCGACGACCAGGCGGCCAGGCTGGACAGCAAGACCGAGGAACTGATCGGGCGCTTCGCGGCCGTGACCGAGGACGGCGTCGGCAAGCTGGCCGCGCAGCTCGACACGGCCAGCCGGCGCATGGACGAGAAAACGCAAGCGGCCTTCGCCGCGGCCAACCACAACAGCCAGCGCATGACAAGCGCGCTCCAGGAGCAGGCCGCGGCGATGGAAAGGCGCGCCGCAGCGCTCGCCGAACAGGTCGATTCGGCGGTCAGCGATGTCACCAACCGCTTCGCCAGGAGCGGAGCGACGGCCGCCGATGCGATCGGCGCCTCCGCGCAGGGCGCGCTCGAAAGCCTTCAGGCGTCCGAGCAGCGTATGACGGCCGGGCTTGCCGATGTGAGCGAAAACGCGCTCGCAAGGCTGAACGGCGTGGGCGAATCCCTGGTCGACCGGCTGCGCGACACCTCGACGGAGACGACGGCGCGATTCGCGCAGACGGCCGACAATTCGGTCTCCGAGATCGAAGCGGCCAATCAGCGTCTGGTCGCATCGATAGAAGCGCTGCGCGCGCAGACCGGCGGAGCGCTCGGCGCGATGAGCGACGAGACGGTCGCCCGCCTTTCTGGAGCCGGCGAAAAGGCCGCCCAGCAGATCACGACGGCCGCGCAGGCGACCGTCGCCGGCATCGAGGCGGTGAACCGGCGCGCGTCCGACACGATCGACGGCCTCAGGCAGTCCACGGTCGAGCAACTCGAAACGGCGAGCGAGGCGATGACCTCCAGCCTGGCCGAGGCGGGCCGGCGGGCCGTCGGCGAGGTTGCCGGCGCCGGCGACGACGTCGCCGCAAAACTGGCCGAGACATCGCGCAACACCGTCAAGGATCTCATGGCCGCAGGCGATGAGACGGTCGGCGCCCTGACCGCCTCCGCCGAGACCTCGGTCGCGCTGATTTCCGAGACGACCGGCTCGTTCCTGGAGCGGCTCGACGAGCGCACCGGCGCCATGTTCGGCGCGACGCAAAAGGCGGCCGAGGCGCTGTCGTCCGCCCTGCAGGCACCCGGCATAGACATCGAGGCCAAGGCGGACGAACTGACCGGCCGCCTGACGGCGATGGCCGCCGAGATCGCCGCGGCGGCCGAGGTCCGCACGAACGCCACCGTCACCGCGCTGGCCGATGCCTCGCAAACGCTCCAAAACGCGTTCCAGTCGCAGACGGGCATGGTCGACGAGCGGACCCGGACCCTGCAGAACGCGCTTGAGATCGGCGTCGACAATGTCCGCCGCGTGCTCGAAGACAGCGCCGGCAAGCTCGCCGGCGCCCTGCGCGACAGGGTGGTGGAAACGCGCGATGCGATCGAGGCGGAGGCGCAGCGGGTCGTCGAACTGGGCGCCGACCAGAGCCATGCCGCATCGGAACGCCTCAAGGCGGTTCTGTCCGCGCACAACAAGGCGCTGAGCGAGGACATTGCGGCCTACGACCGGCAGATCGGCGCGCGCACCGGCGCATTGGCCCAGACGCTCGAAACAACCGCCGTGCCGCTCATCGAAAGGCTCGGCAGGGACGGGGCCGATGTCGCCGCCCAACTCGAAACCGCAACGCGCGCGGCGACCGAGCGCCTGCGCGCCGAGAACGAAGCGCTCGTGTCGGCGCTCGCGGCCGGCACCGCCGACACGATCACCGCGGTCGAATCGGCGCAGAGCAACCTTTCGGGCTCGTTCGAATCGCTGCTTGAGCGCACGCGCTCGACCGTTTCCTCGGCGCGGGACGATCTGGGCGGTTCGGTCGGCGGCCTTCTGGACCGCCTCTCGGCGTCCAACGCCAAGCTGGGCGAGCTTATCGAGGTGGCCGCGGGCAATCTGGGCACGCTCGAAACCAGGCTTGCCGAAAGCGCCGACGGCTTCAGCAGCCGGCTCGGCACGATCCAGAGTGAATTGCGCGAGACGACCGAAGGGTTTTCGCGCCACGCCGACGGGGTCGCCAAGACCCTTCAGACATCGGTCTCGCTGCTGGGATCGAACACAGAACAGCTCGACGCGATCTCGCAGAAAACCCTGTCGGGCATCGTGGCGATCGCCGCCCGTTTCGACGATCACGGACGCGCGCTCGCTTCGGCCTCGGACCTGCTTGAGCGCGCGCAGTCGAGCCTGGAGACGACGCTGACCGGCCGCCGCGACGCGCTGGAGGCGCTCGCCGCGGGGCTCGTCACCAAGTCCGAGGACATCCAGCAGATCATGCACTCCTTCGAGCGGGTCATCAACGGCACGCTCTCCAGCATCGAGCAGCGCGCCGTCAGTTCGACGGACATGCTCGCGACCAGCATCCGCAAAACGGCCGAAGACGCGATGAGCCGGTTCGACGAGGCGACAGCGCAGATGCGCCAGGTTTCCGCCTCGATCAGGACCGAGCTGGAAAGCGCGCGCGACGAGGTGCGCCGCGGCGTTCTCGAACTGCCCGAGGAAACCCGCGAGAGCGCCAACGCGATGCGCCGGGCCGTGGCCGAGCAGATCGGTGCCCTCAGGGACCTGTCGCGGATCGTCGAGGAATCGGGAAGGGCGTTCGACGTCAAGGGACCCACCCAGGCGAAAAATTCCCAAAGCCAGCCGGAGAGCACGCGGACGCCGATGCAGGCCAAGCCCGTTCCCGCGATGTCCTCGGGCGCCGAGCTGCGCAGCAGCATCGACCTTGCGCCGCCGAGCGCGCCGCAAACGCGCGAACCGGCGCGGTCCGCGCCCGCGGGCGAAGGCGGCGGCTGGGTCAGCGATCTGCTCAAGCGCGCTTCGAGCGACGAGCCCCCGGTTCAACCCCAGCGCGCGCCGGCCCAGGCGGTGGATTCGCTCAACTCGCTGACCGTCGACATCGCGCGGGCAATCGACCACGAGGCGGCGAGCCAGTTGTGGGAACGCTATCGGCGCGGCGAGCGGGACATCTTCACGCGCCGGCTCTACACGCTGGCCGGTCAGCGCACCTTCGACGAGATCAAGGCGCGCTATGGGCGCGACGCCGCCTTCCGCTCATCGGTCGACCGCTATATTCGCGACTTCGAGCGGCTGCTCGCCGATGTCTCCCGCAACGATCGCGACGGGCTGATGATGCAGACCTACCTGACCTCGGATACCGGCAAGGTCTACACCATGCTCGCGCACGCCAGCGGCCGCCTGCAATAATCGCCGCGATCGCCGGCCCACCTGCCCCCGCGCCCCCCAGGCGCGGGGGTTTGCATGTCGAAAGGTCCCTGTCGGGCGGGTGCGGTCAGATCAATTCGCCGACCCAGGCGACGATATCGCCGGCCACCTGCGTGAACGCCAGGTTGAGCGCGCGCACATAGGCATCGGGCGTGCCGCTGCGCGAAACCGGAACGGTGGCCGAAAAGCGGCGGTCGGCCCGCACGATCCCGTTGCGATCGTCAAGCAGTTTGACCACGATTTCGACCTCGGCGGCGGCATGCGGGATATCGATGCCGAAGGACCGGATGTCCGAGACGATCTGATAGTCGATCGCCAGACCCTGTCCCGGCAGGCCGACGCCGGAAAAACGGTCGGCCCGGTCGAAGCTTTCGGCAAGGCGGCGCTGCACCAGCCGCGGCAGCCGGTCACCCCATTGGGAGGCGGCCAGATACTGGATCGTGAACGGCGCCGTCTCGACCACGATGTCTCGGGTATCGAGCGCCTGGACGGCATCCGGCTCGGCGATCAGGATCTGCGTGCCGCCGCGCACCGGTTCCGCTTCGACCGTCCGGGGCGCCGTCAGGTCGAACGTATCGGGCGGGCCGTCGACGGCGCAGCCCTGCGCCATGATCGAACAGGCCGCGAGCGCGCCCAGCGCGCGCGCCGCGTGTCCCCTTGCCGACCGGCCGGCCACGGGCCGGGCGAACTCGTCCTCACCTTGCTGGCGCATGAACGCAAGACCACCATTGGACGCGACCGGAACCAGGGCCGGTGACGATCGCGCTTGCCGGGCAACGCCTTATCAGCGTCTCTGGCGGGCGTCAAAGCGCTTGACGTCCGCATCGCCGCCAAAGATCAGACGTTGCGGGTCGCGCTCGATGGTCGTGACCGCCTGTTCGATGCGGGCGATCGAGCGGCGCGTTTCGGCGACCAGCGCCTCCACATCGCGCAGGCCGCGCTCGGAAAACCGCTCCAGCCCGCCGCCGATCGAATCGAGCCGCGCATCGAGATTGGCGGCGACGTCGCGGAAGGCGCGCAGCGTTTCGGCGGCTTCCGCGATGAGGGTTTCACCGCCCTCGCCCCCCTCGCCCAGGAAGGACTCAAGGCCCGCCAGCACGCCATCGACCCGCGCGGAGGCTCCGTTCAGCCGCGCGCTCAATTCGGTCACGTTGGCGAAGATCACATCGATGTCCTCGCCGCGCCCTTCGAACGCCGTCGTCACCTGTTCGAGATCGGCGGCGATCTCGCGCGCCGAGCGGCCGGCATCGGCGAAGCCGTCGACCGCAGCCGTCACCGCCTCGGGATCAACCGCGTCCAGCAACCGGTCGACGCGGTCGAACGTGCCGTCCACGCGCGCACCGGCACCCTCCAGCCCCTCGATCATCGTGCGGACCGAGGCGACAAGCCCTTCCAAATCGGTCGAAGCACGGTTGAGATCCTCGGCGAACGACCGCGCCTCGGAGACGATTGCGCGCACATCGTCCGGATCGACGGCCGCGATCAGCGCATCGGCGCCGGCCAGCGTCCGTTCAAGCGAGCCCGCCACCGTCTCAAGCGAGCTCCCAAGCGCGCCGATCCCGGTCAGGAACTCGTCGATCCGGCCCGCATTGGCCGCCAGCGCGTCGCTGATCTCGGTGACATTGCCGACCGCATCGGTCAGCGGACCGCGCGCGTCCGAAACAAAGCCCTCGACCTCCGACAGGATGTTGTCGGCCCGGTCCGCAATGTCCTGGGCCGTCGCCAGAAGATCGTTGAGCGGCGTGGGGTCGGCGGTGATCGTGGCGACCGCGCCGCCTTCCTCGGCAAGCTGGAAGACGTTCGGCTTGTCCACATCCCCCCCCTCAAGCTCGATATGGGCAACGCCGGTCAAACCGGTGAAGGACACCACCGCGCCGGTGGCCTGGGTGATGGGCAGGTCGCGCCGGACGATCCCCTCGGCAATGACGACGCGCGGATTGCCCGCATCGAAGCCGAGCCGTTCGATCTTGCCCACGTCGATGCCGTTGAACTTGACGGCGCTGCCGTTCGCAAGGCCGGTCGCCGAGCCCTCGATGACGATGTTCAGGCGGGCGGTCTCGCCGCCCGTATCCAGCCGGGCGATCCAGTAGACAAAGGCAAAGGCGGCCGCAAAGACCAGGACCGTGAAGGCGCCGACGGCAACATAGTTTGCTTTCGTTTCCATGCCCGCAAGCCTCACCTGGTTGGGGCGGCGATGTGCCGGGCCCGCTTTCCACGGAAATAGGACTTAATCCACGCATCGTCATGGGCAAGCATGTCACAGAGCGGTCCGCACGCGATCACCTTGCCGCCGCCCAGCACAGCGATCCGGTCGGCCACCGTGAACAGGCTGTCCAGATCGTGGGTGACCATATAGACCGTCAGGCCCATCGTGTCGCGCAGATTGGCGATCAATTCGTCGAACTCGGCCGCGCCGATCGGATCGAGCCCCGAGGTCGGCTCGTCGAGGAAGACAAGGTCCGGGTCGAGCGACAGGGCGCGCGCGAGCGCGGCCCGCTTGATCATGCCGCCGGACAGTTGGGAGGGGTATTTGTCCGCGTCGGACGGCTCAAGGCCGACCATCTCCAGCTTCACGATCGCCAGTTCGCGCATCAGCTTTCGCGGCAGGCGCACATATTCGCGCATCGGCACCTCGATGTTCTCGGCCACCGTCAGCGCCGAGAACAGCGCGCCATGCTGGAACAGCACGCCCATGCGCATGTCGATGCCGATGCGCCGATCCTCGTCGATCGTCTCGACGTCATGTCCGAACAGGGAGACCGTGCCGGCCTGCCTGGGCGTCAGTCCGAGGATCGCGCGCATCAGGACGGACTTGCCGGTGCCGGAGGCGCCCACAAAGCCCAGGATCTCGCCGCGCCGCACATCGAGATCGAGGTCGTGCAGCACCACATGGTCCCCGAACCGGACGCGGATGCCGCGCACGCCAAGCACGATGTCGCTCGCGCCGGCCATCAGAAATCGACCGCCGCAAAGAACATGGCGAACAGGCCGTCGACGACGATGACCACGAAGATCGCCTTGACGACGGAGGCGGTCACCCGCTCGCCCAGCGACTCGGCGCTGCCGCCGACCTTCATGCCCTCCACCGAGGCGATGATGCCGATGATGATCGCCATGAACGGGGCCTTGATGATGCCGGCATAGAAGGTCGACAGGTCGATCGCATCGCGCATGCGCGCAATGAACGCCTCGGGCGATATCCCCGAATAGACCTGCGCCACGAAGATCGCGCCCGCCAGCGCCGACATGTTGGCGATGAAGGTCAGAAGCGGCAGGGCGATCACCAGGGCGACCAGGCGCGGAAACACCAGAACGCCGACCGGGTTCAGGCCGATCACGGTCAGCGCGTCGACCTCCTCGCGCATCTTCATCGATCCGATCTCGGCGGTGATCGCGCTGCCCGACCGGCCGGCGATCATGATCGCCGTGAGCAGGACGCCGATCTCGCGCAGCACCAGGATGCCGACCAGATCGACGACGAAGATCTCGGCGCCGAAATAGCGCAACTGGAACGCGCCCTGCTGGGCGATGATCGCCCCGATGATCGACGACATCAGAACGATGATCGGAATGGCACGCACGCCCATGCGGTCGATCTGGTTGATCACCGGCGCCATCGCCAGCGTGTTGCGGTGGCCGGACTTCATCTGGCTGCCGCGCACCGCCGCGCCGAGCATATGCAGGCCCATCACCGCATCGCCGCGCAGTTCGTAGACATAGCGGCCGATCGAGCCGAGCGCGGCAACCAGCCCGCGCAGACCGGCGCCGGCCGGCCGCGCCGCCGGCGGACCGACGCTCTCGGCCACCGCCTCGACGAGCCGGACCCCGGACGGCGGCAGGCCGGACAGGCGCACCGGGCGGTTGCGCGCCTGCGCGGCGCGCATGGTCCGCACGATCAGCCAGGCGCCGGACGTATCGACCGCCTCGATGCCGCCGGCATCCAGCGTCAGCGTGCCCGCATCGGCGGCCGCATCCAGCGCCCGCCGCAGCGGCGCGTCGACGGCGCCGACGGTCGCGGTCAGCCAGG
This sequence comes from Roseitalea sp., assembly GCF_984466335.1. Taxonomy (NCBI): domain Bacteria; kingdom Pseudomonadati; phylum Pseudomonadota; class Alphaproteobacteria; order Hyphomicrobiales; family Ahrensiaceae; genus Roseitalea; species Roseitalea sp. The sequence goes on from NZ_CFIFWG010000037.1 coordinate 17,117, forward strand.
CGCCTTCGAGCCGCAGCCGCCGATCGCCCGGCGCGCCGTCGAGCAGGACGCGCGGCGCCGCGTGCTGGGGCAGCCGCTTCCGGTCCATGTCCTGGCTGGTGACGAGGCTCATGACCCCTTCTAGCGCGGCGCGCGGCGCCCGTCAGCAGCAAAGGCCACAGCGCCGGCCCGGCCATTGCGCGGTCGGGCGGGCCGGGCGTAAAGCGTGTCGCGGCGCGGCGGAGGGATGAACGCGATGGTCGAAACGCTCGATATCAAGACGACGGCGCGGAGCTTTCCGATCGACGGGCGGTTCCGCATCGCGCGCGGCGCGCGGACCCGGGCGCAGGTCGTCGAATGCGTCATCGCGGACGGCAAGGCGACCGGCCGGGGCGAATGCGTGCCCTATGCGCGCTACGGCGAAACGCCCGAGAGCGTCGCCGGCCAGATCGCGGGCCTGCCACGGATCGAGGCGGGGGCAAGCTGCGAGGAGGTCCGCGCGACCATCGCCGCAAGCCTGCCCGCCGGCGCGGCGCGCAACGCGGTCGACTGCGCCCTTTGGGACCTTGCGGCCAAACGGTCCGGAACGCGCGTCCATGCGCGCGTATGCGGCAGCCCGCCGCGCCCGGTCGAGACCGCGCTGACGCTGTCGCTCGACACGCCCGAAAACATGGCGGACGCGGCGCGGGCGGCCAATATGCGCCCTCTTTTGAAGATCAAGCTGGGCGGCGATGCCGACGACACAGCGCGCATGCACGCGGTGACCGCCAACGCGCACGAGGCGCGAATCATCGTCGACGCCAACGAATCCTGGAACGAGGACAATCTGATCGGCATGATGGAGGAGGCCGCGCGCCTGCACATCGCGCTTATCGAGCAGCCCCTGCCCGCCGGCAGGGACGCCATCCTGGCGGACATCCCCCATCCGGTGCCCATATGCGCCGACGAAAGCGCCCATATTTCCGCCGACCTCGACGCGCTGGCCGGCCTTTACGACGTCGTCAACATCAAGCTCGACAAGGCCGGCGGACTGACCGAGGCGCTTGCAATGCGCGACCGGGCGCGCGCCATGGGCTTCGGCGTCATGGTCGGCTGCATGGTCGGCACCTCGCTCGCCATGGCCCCGGCCGTTCTTCTGGCGCAGGATGCCGACTATATCGACCTTGACGGGCCGCTGCTGCTGGCGCGCGACCGCAGGCCGGCGCTCCGCTATTGCGGCAGCACGGTCTCGCCGCCCGAACCGGCGCTTTGGGGCTGAACGCGCATTGACGCCGCCGCGCAACCGTTTACACCGGCGCCAACCACAAAGGGAGGCTCATCATGGATCTGGGACTGAGGGGAAAGAAGGCGATCGTGTGCGCATCGAGCCGCGGGCTGGGGCGCGGCTGCGCCGAGGCGCTCGCCCGCGAAGGGGTCGATCTGGTCATCAACGGGCGCGATGTCGAGACGGGCGAGAAGACCGCCGGCGCGCTGCGCGAACATGGCGTCGACGTTCGGCTCGTGACCGGCGCCATGTCCGACCCCGCGACCCAGCAGGCCCTGCTCGCCGCCTGCCCGGAGCCCGACATACTGGTCAACAACAATGGCGGCCCGCCATTGCGCGATTTCCGCGCGCTGGACCGCGAGGCGCTGCTCGGCGGGGTGACCGAGAACATGGTCACCCCGATCGAGATGGTGCAGAAGGTCATAGACGGCATGGCGGAGCGCGGCTTCGGCCGTATCGTCAACATCACCTCGCTGTCGGTCTACCAGCCGATCCTCGGGCTCGATCTGTCCTCGGGCGCGCGCGCCGGCCTGACCGCGTTCCTGGCCGGCATCGCCCGTTCGGTCGCCGACCGGAACGTGACCGTCAACAACATCCTGCCGGGCAAGATCGACACCGACCGCATTCGCCAGACCGTGGCCTATGCGGCCGAAAAGCGCGGCGTGGCGCTCGACGAGGAAACGGCGCGCCAGACCGGCCAGATCCCCGCCGGGCGGCTCGGCACGCCCGACGAGTTCGGCGCGACCTGCGCGTTCCTGTGCTCGGTGCACGCCGGCTACATCACCGGACAGAACATCCGGCTCGACGGCGGCGTCCATCAGAGCGCGTTTTGACGTCATCGCGCCCGATTGGCATTTGATGTCCGCACGGCGCCGGGCTACCCATGACAAAAAGAAGAACGGGTCGGAGAGGATCGGGCGATGACGGATGAGGACCGGGCGGCAGGCGGGGCGCACGCGGATCTGGACGAGAACGCGCTGTTCTTCCACCAGAAGCCGGTTCCAGGCAAGCTGGAGATCCGCGCGACCAAGCCGCTCGGCAACCAGCGCGACCTGGCGCTCGCCTATTCGCCGGGCGTGGCCGCGCCATGCCTTGCCATCGCCGCCGAACCGAAACGTGTCGCCGACTACACCGCGCGCGGCAATCTGGTCGCCGTCGTCTCCAACGGCTCGGCCGTCCTCGGGCTGGGCGATATCGGCCCGCTGGCCTCAAAGCCGGTGATGGAAGGCAAGGCGGTCCTGTTCAAGAAGTTCGCCGGCATCGACGTGTTCGACATCGAGATCGACGCGCCCGACGTCGACCGCATGGTCGATGTCGTCTCGGCGCTGGAGCCCACCTTCGGCGGCATAAACCTCGAAGACATCAAGTCGCCCGAATGTTTCGAGGTCGAGGAGCAATTGCGCGACACGATGGGCATTCCGGTCTTCCACGACGATCAGCACGGCACCGCCATCATCGTGGCCGCCGGCATCATCAACGGGCTGGAACTGGCGGGCAAGTCGATCGAGACGGCCAGGATCGTCACCTCGGGGGCGGGCGCGGCGGCGCTCGCCTGCCTCAACCTGCTCGTCTCGCTGGGCGCAAGGCACGACAACATCCTCGTCACCGACATTGACGGGGTCGTATATGAAGGCCGGCCGCGCCCGATCGACCGCTGGAAGGCGGTGTTCGCGCGCAAGACCGATCTGCGCACGCTCGAACAGGCCATCGAGGGCGCCGACGTGTTCCTCGGCCTGAGCGCGGCGGGCGTCCTCAAGCCCGCATATCTCGCCAGGATGGCCGACAAGCCGCTGATCATGGCGCTCGCCAACCCGGTGCCCGAGATCATGCCCGAGGAGGCGCGCGCCGCCCGGCCCGACGCGATGATCTGCACCGGCCGGTCGGACTTTCCCAATCAGGTCAACAATGTGCTGTGCTTTCCCTACATCTTTCGCGGGGCGCTCGACTGCGGCGCGCGGACGATCAACGAGGCAATGAAGATCGCCGCGGTCAACGCCATCGCGCAGCTTGCGCGCGAGGAGCCCTCCGACATCGCCGCGCGCGCCTATTCGGGTGAAACACCGATCTTCGGCCCGGACTATCTGATCCCCTCGCCCTTCGACCAGCGGCTGATCCTGAGGATCGCGCCGGCGGTGGCGAAGGCGGCCATGCAAAGCGGTATCGCCGACCGGCCGATCGCCGACATGGACGCCTATCGCGACCGGCTGAACCGCTTCGTCTTCCGCTCCGGGCTCGTCATGAAGCCGATCGTGTCGGCCGCGCAGGCCGGTGAGCTGCGGCGCGTCATCTATGCAGACGGTGAGGACGAGCGCGTGCTGCGCGCCGCCCAGATCGTGCTGGAGGACCGAATCGCCCGGCCGATCCTGGTCGGTCGTCCCGATGTCGTTGTCGCGCGCCTGAAGCGCTACGGCCTGCGCATCCGG
>NZ_CFIFWG010000038.1:0-20547 GCF_984466335.1 Roseitalea sp.
GTCACGAGGCGCCGGGAGACTTCCCTGTTGACCTCTTCGAGCCGTCCGGCCCGCGCTTCGGACGCATCGAGGTCCTCGGCCAGTCGCGCCCGGTCGGCGTTGAGCCGCTGCACCTCCTCCTCCGCCTCGACCTGCTCGCGCCGCCTCTCCGCCGAGCGGTCGACCGCATCGTCGAGCACGGCGAGGGCGTTTTCGAGACGGTCAAGGACCCCGGTGATGGTTTGCGGACCGGCCATGGCGAGCGGATTATGGATTGTCAGGCAATCTTTGTCAGCAACAATAAGGCGTTAGCGTGTCTCGATAAGAGCGTGCTTAAAACTGCCTCCGGCACGCCCGAATCACAATGCCGGCCCAAGCCCGATGCACAGCTTTCCGGGCGCCGCCATTGCCTCCGCCCGCTTTGTTGACTCCGGTTTCCCACCTGCTATGTGTCGCGCGCGCTTTCTGGTCCGGAAAAGCGGTGCCGACCCGCCCCGCGCCCAACCGACATCAGCGGAAACCACATATGATTGAACGCGACAAACACGACCGGATGGCCCATGCGATCCGCGTGTTGGCCATGGACGCCGTGCAGGCCGCCAATTCCGGACATCCGGGCCTGCCCATGGGCGCCGCCGACATCGCGACCGTGCTCTTCACCCGGTTCATGAAGTTCGACCCCAAGCAGCCGCACTGGCCCGACCGGGACCGGTTCGTGCTTTCGGCCGGTCACGGCTCCATGCTGCTCTACGGCCTTTTGTACCTGCTCGGCTATGAGGACGTCACGATCGACGAGATCAGGAACTTCCGCCAGCTTGGCGCCAAGACCGCCGGCCATCCCGAGTTCGGTCATGCGGCGGGCATCGAGACGACGACGGGGCCGCTCGGCCAGGGGCTTGCCAACGGCGTCGGCATGGCGATCGCCGAGCGCAGGCTGCGCGCCGAATTCGGCGCCGATCTGGTCGATCACAAGACCTATGTGCTGGCCGGCGACGGCTGCCTGATGGAGGGGATCAGCCAGGAGGCGATCGCGCTCGCCGGCCATCTAAAGCTCTCCAGCCTGATCGTGATCTGGGACGACAACCGCATCACCATCGACGGCGACATCGCGCTGGCCGACTCCACCGATCAGGTGGCGCGCTTTGAGGCGTCGGGCTGGGCGACCGAGCGGATCGACGGCCACGACCCCGACGCGATCGCCGCCGCCCTTGAACGGGCCCAGGGCGCGGACCGGCCGACCCTGATCGCCGCCCGCACGACCATCGGCTTCGGCGCCCCGACCAAGGCGGGCACGGCCAAGGCGCACGGCGCGCCGCTCGGCCCCGAGGAGATCGCCGGCGCGCGCGCCGCCTATGGCTGGACCGCCCGCCCGTTCGAGGTGCCCTCGGACATTCTGGACGACTGGCGCGTGGCAGGGCTTTCGGCCGGCAAGGAGCGCGTGGCGTGGCGGAAGCGGCTCGATGCCGCCGAGAACGGCGTCAAGAGCGAGTTCGAGCGGCGCATGCGCGGCGACCTGCCGGCAACCTTCGCCAGCGCGGCCGAGGCCTACAAGGCCAGGCTCGCCGAGGACAAGCCGGCCGTCGCCACGCGCAAGGCGTCCGAGATGGCGCTCGGCGTGATCAACGGCGCGCTGCCGGAGACGCTTGGCGGGTCGGCCGACCTGACCGGCTCCAACAACACCAGGACCGAGCAGACCGGGCCGATCACGCCCGACGATTTCTCGGGTCGCTACATGCATTACGGCATTCGCGAGCATGCCATGGCGGCCGCCATGAACGGCATCGCGCTGCATGGCGGGCTGATCCCCTATGGCGGCACTTTCCTGGTCTTTTCCGACTATGCGCGGCCGGCCATGCGCCTGTCCTCGCTGATGGGCGTGCGCGTCGTCTACGTGATGACGCACGATTCGATCGGCCTTGGCGAGGACGGGCCGACCCATCAGCCGGTCGAGCATCTGGCCGCGCTCAGGGCCATTCCCAACCACCACGTGTTCCGGCCCGCCGACGCGATGGAGACCATGGAGTGCTGGGAACTGGCGCTCGGCGCGCCGGGAACGCCGGCCACCATCGCCCTGACCCGGCAGGGCCTGCCGACCGTGCGCACCGAGGCTACGGCCGAGAACCGCTGCGCGCGCGGCGCCTATGAGTTGGCGACCGCCGGCGAGGATGCTGTCGTTGCGGTCTTCGCGTCGGGTTCTGAGGTGCAGATCGCGCTTGAAGCACGCGACAGGCTGGAGGCGGCGGGCCATCCGGTCCGCGTCGTCTCGGTGCCCTGCATGGACCTGTTCGCACTTCAGTCGCCCGACTATCAGCGCGCCATCATCGGCGATGCGCCGGTCCGTATCGCCGTCGAGGCGGGCGTCGAGCAGGGCTGGGCGCGCTTCATCGGCGAGGACGGCGTGTTCATCGGCATGGACGGCTTTGGCGCCTCGGGGCCGCACAAGGCGCTCTATGCCCATTTCGGCATCACCGCCGACGCCGTCGTCGCGGCGGCCCAGGCGCGCCTGGGCCGCAGGACGGACGCGGCCTGAACCGGAGCAATCCAGGACGATCTTGTCGATCAGGAGACGGAGTAGATATGAGTGTGAAGGTAGCCATCAACGGTTTTGGCCGCATCGGCCGCAACGTGCTGCGCGCCATCGTCGAGAACGGCCGCGACGACATCGAGGTGGTCGCGATCAACGATCTGGGGCCGGTGGAGACCAATGCGCACCTCATGCGTTATGACAGCGTGCACGGCCGGTTTCCGGGCACGGTCACGGTGGACGGGGACACGATCGATGTGGGTCGCGGCCCGATCCGCGTCACCGCCGAGCGCGATCCGGCCAGGCTGCCCTGGTCCGACGTCGACATCGCGATGGAGTGCACGGGCATCTTCACCGCGCGCGACAAGGCGGCGATGCTGCTCGAAAGCGGCGCCGGACGTGTCCTGATCTCGGCGCCGGGCAAGGATGCCGACAGGACGGTCGTCTACGGCGTCAACCATGACGCGCTGACCGCCGACGATCATGTCGTCTCCAACGCCTCGTGCACGACCAACTGCCTGGCCCCGGTGGCCCATGTGCTGAACCAGGAGTTCGGCATCGAAAAGGGCTATATGACGACGATCCACGCCTATACGGGCGACCAGCCGACCCTCGATACGCTGCACAAGGATCTCTATCGCGGGCGCGCGGCGGCCATGTCGATGATCCCGACCTCGACCGGCGCGGCCAAGGCGGTCGGCCTGGTCCTGCCCGAACTGGCCGGCAAGCTGGACGGGTCGGCGATCCGCGTGCCGACCGCGAACGTCTCCGTCGTCGACCTCAAATTCGTGCCCTCGCGCGACGTGACGGCCGAGGAGGTCAACGCGGCGCTCAAGAAATGGGCCGACCAGCCGCTGCGCGGCATTTTAGGCTATGACACCGAGCCCAAGGTCTCCATCGACTACAATCACGACCCGCACTCGTCCAACTTCGCCGCGCCGCAGACCAAGGTGCTGGACGGCAATCTGGTGCGGGTGATGAGCTGGTATGACAATGAGTGGGGCTTTTCGTGCCGCATGGCTGACACGGCCGCCGCCATGGCGAGGCTGATGTAGGCGCAAACGCCCTTGCGGGGCCGATTGGCGTTGAATCCGCGCGGCATTCTTCATAGGAAGCCGGGCAGTTCTCCATGCCGGAAAGGCCCACCCGATGCCCTTCAAGACCCTTGACGACCTGACCGACATCGCCGGCAAGCGCGTGCTCGTGCGCGTCGATCTGAACGTGCCGATGCAGGACGGCCATGTGACCGACGCGACGCGGATCGAGCGCGTCGCGCCGACCGTCACCGAACTGTCGGACAGGGGCGCCAAGGTGATCCTTCTGGCCCATTTCGGCCGGCCCAGGGGCAGGGTGGTGCCGGAGATGTCGCTGGAGCCGGTCGCCCGCGCCGTCGAGGAGGCGATCGACCACAGGGTGTATTTCGCCGCCGATTGCATCGGCCGGACCGTTGCCGGGCGGATCGCGGACATGGCGGCCGGCGATATCGTGCTGCTCGAAAACACCCGCTTTCACGCCGGCGAGGAAGATAACGATCCCGCCTTCGCCGGGGCGCTGGCCGAAAATGGTGACATCTATGTCAACGACGCCTTTTCCGCCGCGCACCGGGCGCATGCGACGACCGAGGGGCTGGCGCGGCTGCTGCCGGCCCATGTCGGCCGGTCCATGCAGGCCGAACTCGAAGCGCTGGAGAAGGGGCTCGGCAATCCGGCGGAACCCGTCGTTGCCATTGTCGGCGGCGCCAAGGTGTCCACGAAGATCGCCCTTCTTGAGAACCTGGTCTCCAAGGTCGACGCGCTGGTGATCGGCGGCGGCATGGCCAACACCTTCCTCGCCGCAAGGGGCATCGATGTGGGCCGATCGCTGGCCGAGCACGATCTGGCCGATACCGCCAATGCGATCCTGGTCGAGGCGGGCCGGACCGGGTGCGCGATCGTGCTGCCGGTCGATGCGGTGGTGGCGCACGAATTCAGGGCGGGCGCCGCAAGCCGGACCGTGCCGGTCGAGCGGGTGCCGGCGGACGCGATGATCCTCGATGTCGGGCCGGCCACGGTCGCCAAGGTCAATGGCTGGATCGGCCAGGCTGCCACGCTGGTCTGGAACGGGCCGCTGGGCGCGTTCGAGATCGAACCGTTCGATGCGGCGACGATCGCCGCCGCAAGGCACGCGGCGGCCGAGACCGCGCGCGGCGCCCTCGTCTCGGTGGCCGGCGGCGGCGACACGGTGGCAGCGCTGAACAGGGCGGGCTGCGCCGAAAGGTTCAGCTACGTCTCGACCGCCGGCGGCGCGTTCCTGGAATGGATGGAGGGCAGGGCGCTGCCCGGTGTCGCCGCGCTTGACGTGTAGCGCTCATGCTTGTGGGTCAGAAGGTCCAGCATCCGCCGCAGCATACCTTGCCGCCGCAATTGAAGCAGCAGGTCGAGCATTCCATATCGACCCCTATGGAAGACTGTACGGCACTCATCAGAACCTGCTCGGCTTCCGCAAACTCATCGAGGTCGACGATCGGAGCCAATCCGACCTTTTCGTAAAGAGACGGATCCTCGTCGGCAGCCGCAAGGAACGTCGACAGGTCGGGTGCAAGTGTCGTCACCTGATCGCGCAGTTCCTCCACGCTGCCCTCGCCAGCATATTTTGCGAAGCGCAGCTGCATCGCGATGCAGCAGACCGGGTTGCCGCAAATCGGTGTGCAATCGGTTCGTGCAACGGTCTTGACGATGAAATCGGCCGTCAGCGATGGATCGAACGTGTCTATTGTGTCGTGGCCGTCGGCCAGTGCCGGCACGAGCCCGACCAAGATGACCATGACAAATGAAAGCAGTGATTTCATCGTTCATTCCTCCAATAAAGAGGTCTAGTATATCAGTTCTTGCAATAAAATTTAGATAGAAATAAGTATCCGTTGCACATGGGCGAATCAGGCCGCCGCGATCCCTCATGGACCGCCGCGTCGCCGGAGCCCTGGTCCCGCATCGTTTTTACCTGTCGCTCTGATTTTCGTGCGCAAATCGCAGGCGCCGTTCATTCAATCGATTGAGCGACCGATGGTCGTCTTTGACCATTCGAAACGGTCTGCTATGCGGTCGCGAACGGTTCGCACGAGGAGACGATGATGACCGAACGGCTTGAGGATATCGCCGAAAAGATGATGGCGCCGGGCAAGGGTCTTCTGGCCGCCGATGAATCGACCGGCACCATCAAGAAGCGGTTCGACGCCATCGGCGTCGAGAACAGTCAGGACAATCGGCGCGCCTATCGCGAGATGCTGTTCCGGTCCGCCAAGGCGATGGCCGAGAGCATCTCGGGCGTGATCCTGTTCGAGGAGACGCTCTATCAGAAAGCGGCGGACGGCACCCATCTGGCCGAACTGATCACGGCCGCCGGCGCGGTGCCGGGCATCAAGGTCGACAAGGGCGCAAAGCCGATGGCCGGCTTTGCCGGCGAGACGGTCACCGAGGGGCTGGACGGGCTGCGCGAGCGGCTCGACGCCTATTACGATGCGGGCGCGCGCTTCGCCAAATGGCGCGCGGTCATCGCGATCGGCGACGGCCTGCCGACGGCGGCGGCGATCGCCGCCAACGCCCATGCGCTCGCCCGCTATGCGATTCTGTGCCAGGAGCGGGGCATCGTGCCGATCGTCGAGCCCGAGGTGCTGATGGACGGCCCGTCGGCCGGCCATGATATCGACACCTGCTTTGCGGTCACGCTCGCCGTGCTGCAAAAAACGTTCGCCGAGCTTGTCGCGCTGCGCGTCGACCTCGAAGGCATGGTGCTCAAGCCCAACATGGTGATCGCGGGGCGGGACTGTCCCGTCCAGGCCAGCCGCGAGGAGGTCGCCGAAAAGACGGTGCTTTGCCTGAAGACCGCCGTTCCCGCGGCGGTTGCCGGCATCGCTTTCCTGTCGGGAGGCCAGTCGGACGAGCAGGCGACCGCGCATCTGTCGCTGATGAACGAGATCGGCGGCATGCCCTGGCCGCTGACCTTCTCCTACGGGCGGGCGCTCCAGGCGGCCGCTCTGGCGGCCTGGGGCGGCAAGGCGGAGAACGTCGCCGCCGGCCAGGCGGCCTTCGCGCACCGGGCGAGGATGAACGCGCTGGCGGCGGCCGGACAATGGAGCCGGGAGCGGGAAGCGGCCTGAGGCGCCGGCGCCTGCCGTCTTCCAACCGAAACGGATTCGCCCTAATATCATCGGTCTGCAAGGCTTTCTGGCGGGACGATGACCGACCTGACGCAACCACCGACGACGACGGCGCTCTATTCCTGGGCGATGTTCCCGATCTATGCGTGGCAGGGCATCCGGCTGCGCATGCGCATCGAGCGGCTGCTGCCGATCGATGCGCCCGGCGAGGGCAGCATTGCCGGCGCCAAGGGCGAGGTGCGGCTCCTGGTGATGGGCGATTCGACGGTCGCCGGCGTTGGCATGCGGACGCTTGAAGACACGCTCGCCTTCAGCATTGCCCGCGCGGTCAACGAGGCCACCGGCTGGACCGTCAACTGGCGCGCCGCGGCCGGCAATTCGGCGACCGCGTCCGACATTCGCGACCATATCCTCCCCCATGTCGAAGCGCGCGACTGGACCCATGTGGTCCTTTCGGTGGGCATCAACGACATGAAGAACTTCCACGTGGTGCGGCGTTTCAAGCGCGATTTCGGCTCGCTGCTCTATGCCGCGCGCACCCGCTTTCCGCAGGCGCGCATCATCTGGTGTCCGATCCCCGACATGCGCCAGTGCCCGGTCCTGCCCAGGACGCTTGGCCGGATTCTCGCCGCGCGCGCCGAACTGATCAACGCGATGGGCGCGCGCATGTGCCGCGAGCGCGGCGGCATCGTCACCGAACGCGTTCCCCCGCAGACGCGCGGCGCATTCGCCCGCGACGGATTCCACCCCAATGGGGAGGGGTATCGTGTCTGGGGCCGGCACTTCGCCCGCTGGATCGTGCCGACGGGCGATCGCGGGGACGCCTTGTCCGGCCCGGCTGTTTCCGACGTCACGCCGCTGCGCCAGGCCGGGTAGCGCGCTTGGGCAACCCGAAGCTCGCCCTTCGGGGCTCGGCTTCGGCAAGCTCGGCGTCGCGCCTCGGGGCGGGGGCGATGATGGCTTGTACATGGCTTGTACTTGGGGATGGGTGCGATGGCAGAACGCGCCGTCTCCCCTCGTCCTTGGAGCCTCGACAAGGACAGCCAAACCATCGTCGGATGGACGCGCGGCGCGGCCGGTCATAAGACATCATGATCGCGCAGGCGGGTCGGCGGGCGCGGCAAGTGCCGCCGGGGGGAGGGCCTGCGCGCCGATCGGGAGGAGGCGCGGATGGACAATCAATCGCAGTACGGGCGCGTCTATGCGCACTGGCTGTCGGACCCTTGCGGCTTCTGGGCCGAGCAGGCGGCGGCGATCGACTGGTTCTCGCCCTGGGACGAGGTCCTCGACGCGGATCGGGGCGTCTATGGCCGCTGGTTCGCGGGCGCGACCTGCAACACGTGCCACAACGCCGTCGACCGGCATGTGGCAGCCGGGCACGGCGATCGCGCGGCGATCATCCACGACAGTCCGGTCACCGGCACCGTGCGGACGGTCAGCTATGGCGAACTGCGCGACGAGGTGCAGGCGCTCGCCGCCGTCCTGCGCGATCTGGGCGTCGGCAAGGGCGACCGGGTGATGATCTACATGCCCATGGTGCCCGAGGCGGTCGTGGCGATGCTGGCGGCGGCGCGGCTGGGCGCGGTGCATTCGGTGGTCTTCGGCGGGTTCGCCGGCGCCGAGTTGGCGACCCGCATCGACGACTGCCATCCCAAGGTGATCGTCACCGCCTCGTGCGGCATCGAGCCCAACCGCATCGTCGAATACATGCCCCTGATCGAGCACGGGCTGGCGGAGGCGGACTTTTCGCCGTCCCACCTCGTCGTCCTGCAACGGCCCCAGCATATGGCGGTGCTGAAGGAGGGCCGCGATGTCGACTATCGCGCCGGTGTCGACGCGCACCGCCAGGCGGGCACCGCCGTCGCGTGCGTGCCGGTCGAGGCGACCGATCCGCTCTACATCCTCTATACGTCCGGCACGACCGGCCAGCCCAAGGGCGTGGTGCGCGACAATGGCGGCCACATGGTCGCGCTGAAATGGTCGATGGATGCGATCTACGACATCAGGCCCGGCGAGGTGTTCTGGGCCGCCTCGGACGTCGGCTGGGTCGTCGGTCATTCCTATATCGTCTATGCGCCCCTCCTGCACGGGGCGACGACGCTGATGTTCGAGGGCAAGCCGGTCGGCATGCCCGATGCCGGCGTCTTCTGGCGCGTCATCGAGCAGCACAAGGTGGCGGCGCTCTTCACCGCGCCGACGGCGATCCGCGCGATCAAGAAGGAGGATCCCGGGGGCGTCCTGATCGGCGACTACGATCTTTCGGGCCTGCGCACGCTGTTCCTCGCCGGCGAGCGGGCCGATCCGGACACGATCCGCTGGGCCGAGACGGCACTGAACGTGCCCGTCATCGACCATTGGTGGCAGACCGAGACCGGTTGGGCGATCGCCGGCAACCCGGTGGGTCTGGGCCGGCTTCCGGTCAAGATCGGCTCGCCGACCGTGCCGATGCCGGGCTATGACGTGCAGGTTCTGGACGACGAGGGCCATCCCGTCGAGGCCGGAACGCTCGGCAACATCGTCCTCAGGCTGCCCTTGCCGCCTTCCTGCCTGCCGACATTGTGGAACGCCGATGCGCGGTTCAGGGCGGCCTATCTCGACGCGTTTCCCGGCTACTACAAGACGGCGGACGCGGGCTACAAGGACGAGGACGGCTACGTCTTCATCATGGCGCGCACCGACGACATCATCAATGTCGCCGGCCACCGCCTGTCCACCGGCGCCATGGAGGAGGTGATCGGCGCTCATCCCGATGTCGCCGAATGCGCCGTGATCGGCATCGCCGACGATCTGAAGGGCCAGTTGCCCGCCGGTTTCCTGATCCTCAATGCCGGCGTCGACAGGAGCGACGCCGAGATCGAAAAGGCCGTCGTCGGGCTGGTGCGCGAGGAGATCGGCCCGGTCGCCGCCTTCAAGATCGCCCTCACCGTCAAGCGCCTGCCCAAGACGCGCTCGGGCAAGATCCTGCGCGGCGTGATGCAGAAGATCGCCGACGACCAGCCCTGGAAGACGCCGGCGACGATCGACGATCCGGCGATCCTCGACGAGATCGGCCAGGCGCTGAAGGCGCGCGGCATCGGGGCGATCGGCGGGAAGGTGGCGTGACGCCGCAAATCCAAACGCGCCTGACCGTAAAGGCATGGCTCTTGTACGCAGACGGTTTTGCGGTCGCAATTCGTGACCCCATACAGGGGCGGTTGCGATAGCCGAACCCACCGGGCTGTGCCGTTTCCTCGGAGCGCAAAAAGAGCTAGCGTCCGGCCGTCATTGAAACGGCGGGAGGCACCCATGGCACTCGACGGCAAGATCGCCATCGTCACCGGCGGCGCGCAGGGCATCGGCTACGGCATCGCCAAGCGCTTCCTGCAGGACGGCGCGCGCGTGGCTCTCGCCGACCTCGAAAAGAAGAAGGGCGAGGCCGCCGAGGAATCGCTCGCCGATCTGGGCGAGGTCCGGTTCATCCCCGCCGATGTCGGCAACCGGCTGGACGTGCACAACATGGTCGCCGCCGTCATCGAGAGCTGGGGCGACATAGACGTGCTCGTCAACAATGCCGGCATCGTCCATGGCGCGGACTTCCTCGACGTCACCGAGGCCGATTTCGACCGTGTACTGCGGGTGAACCTGAAGGGGGCGTTCCTGTGCGGCCAAGCGGTCGGCCGGTATATGGTCGAAAAGGTCAAGGCCGGTGGGCCGGCGGGGGCGATCGTCAATATGGGTTCGATCAACGGCACCGTCGCGATCCCCGACCAGGTGCCCTATTGCGTCTCCAAGGGCGGCATCGCCCAGTTGACCAGGGTGATGGCGCTGTCGCTCGCGCCCCACGGCATCCGCGTCAACGCGGTCGGGCCGGGCTCGGTCATGACCGGGATGCTGGCATCGGTGAACGCCGATGCGGCGGCGCGCCGGCGCATCCTGTCGCGCACCCCGCTGCTCAGGATCGGCGAGGTCGGCGAGATCGCGGCGGCGGTGGCGTTCCTGGCCTCGAACGAGGCGAGCTACATGACCGGCGAGACCATCCACGCCGATGGCGGGCGGCTGGCGCTCAACTATGTCGTCGACCTTCCCGACGAGATCTGAAGACAAGCCCGTTCGATCTCCTGACGCAATGCCGTCAGGAGCCCCGTGCGATACCACCCCTGCCTCGGCAACCCGGCGCCCGGCTCAAATCTGTCGAGATCCGTGCGCCGGCGCACCGCATCAGCGCCGAAGAGCGCTGCAAGCTCGACATGCTGGGGCGGCACCTGGACCGTGATCGGCTGGGACCGTGATCGGCTGGTGCCTGAAGCGGCACGATTTCCGCCTCGTTCCTACTCCTCCGCTTTTTCTTCATCGTCCTTCTTGAGCGCGTTGAGCCTGGCGAACACGGCGTCCGCGTCGATTTCCTCTTCGGCCGGCCGCGGCGCGGGCGGCTCGTCGCCACCGGCGAACACGGGCATGGTCTCGGTCTGGGAGGCCGGCAGAAGCGTGTCGCCGGTCTCGGCGGGCACCTCGGCCGGGCGGTTCTTGGCCGCCTTCTGCACCTCGAAATCAAGGTCGATCTGCGAGCAAAGGCCGAGCGCCACCGGATCGACCGGCTGTAGGTTGACCGAGTTCCAGTGGGTGCGGTTCCGCACCTGCTCGATCGTGTTCTTGGTGGTGCCGACCAGGCGCGAGATCTGCGCATCCTTGAGCTCGGGATGGTGCCGCACAAGCCACAGGATGGCGTTCGGCCGGTCCTGGCGCTTGGAAACGGGCGTGTAGCGCGGCCCCTTGCGCTTGGCCTGCGGAACGCGCACCTTCGGCTCGGACAGTTGCAGCACATGGCCGGGGTCCGCTTCGCCCTTGGCGATTTCCTCGCGCGTCAACTGGCCGTTGCTGATCGGATCGACGCCCTTGATGCCCTGCGCCGATTCCTCGTCGGCGATCGCCTTGACCTCAAGCGGGTGCAGCGAGCAGAAGCTGGCGATCTGATCGAAGGTCAGAGCCGTGTTGTCGACCAGCCAGACGGCCGTCGCCTTGGGCATGAGAAGCTGGTTTGCCATGTGCGCATTCCCTTGAAGATAAAATCGTCTTGTCCGTCCGCGCCGGTGCCGCGGGCGTGGCCTTGACCGCCAATGTCCGGAATATCGGATCGATATACGCCCCGCCGCCGCCAAGCGCAATGGCGTTGCCGTTTGTGAACGGTCATCTTTGTTTCATCAAACCGTCACGCAACTGTCATGCGTCCACGGAAAGAGGGCTGCATTTCTTTCCCCTGAGGAACCCACCATGCACAAAGTCCTTCTTACGTCCGCCGCCGCGGTCGCGATCGCTGCCGGCCTTTCGGCGGCGGCCGGCGCCGAATCCTTCAACCGCATCGCCTCGTTCCCGGTCAATGAGAACATCCCGGCCGAGATGGGCCAGGACAGCGAAAGCTCGTCCGAGATCATCGATGTGACCGAGGATGGCATGATGCTGGTCTATTCGGACAGCCCGCTGGGCGGCATCGGCAGGGTCGACATTTCCGATCCGGCCAATCCGGTCGCCGCCGGCTTCGTGGCGCTCGACGGCGAGCCGACCGCCGTCGCCGTCCGGGGCGGCCGCGCCGTCGTCGGCCTGAACACGTCGGAAAGCTACACCGACCCGTCCGGCCGGCTCGTCTCGGTCAATCTGGCTTCGGGCGCTGTCGAACAGGCTTGCGATCTTGGCGGCCAGCCCGATTCGGTCGCCATCTCGCCGGACGGCACGATGGTCGCCGTCGCGATCGAGAACGAGCGCGACGAGGACCTCAATGACGGGATGATCCCGCAAATGCCCGCCGGCTTCGCCGTGACCTATCGCCTGGCCAGCGGCGCGATCGACTGCGACAGCCGCCTCGCAATCGACCTGACCGGCCTTGCCGAGATCGCCGGCGACGATCCCGAGCCCGAATTCGTCGACATCAATTCGGCCAATGAAGTGGTCGTCTCGCTTCAGGAAAACAACCATATCGCCATTTTCGACGGCCATTCGGGCGCGGTGGTCTCGCACTTCTCGGCCGGCGCGGTCGATCTCGACAATGTCGATGTGGACGAGGAACGCGCGCTGACCTTCGACGGCGCGCTTGAAGGCGTGGTGCGCGAGCCCGATGCCGTCAAATGGCTCGACAATGACCGCATCGTCACCGCCAATGAGGGCGATTACCAGGGCGGCTCGCGCGGCTTCACGATCTTCTCGAAGGAAGGCGAGGTCCTGTACGAGAGCGGCCTTTCCTTCGAATATGAGGTGGCGATGCTCGGCCACTATCCCGAGAAGCGTTCGGGCAACAAGGGCGTCGAGCCCGAGGGCATGGAAGTGGCCGAGATCGGCGGCGCGACGTACATCTTCCTTCTGTCCGAGCGCGGGTCGGTGGTCGGCGTTTATCGCGACAATCCCGGAGGCGATCCCGAACTGACGCAAATCCTGCCGACCGCGCTCGGCCCGGAAGGCGCGGTCGCGATCCCGCAGCGCAACCTGCTTGCGGTCGCCAACGAGGTGGACCTGATCGACGATGGCGGCGTGCGCAGCCATGTGACGATCTACCGGCTGGGCGCGGGCGAAGCCCAATATCCGACCATCCGCTCGATGCTGGACGAACAAGGCCGCCCGATCGGCTTCGGCGCGCTGTCCGGCCTTGCCGCCGATCCCGAACGGCCCGGCATCCTTTATGCGGTCAACGACTCGTTCTACGCCATGCAGCCCACGATCTTCACGATCGACGCAAACCGGACGCCGGCGCAGATCACCGCGGCGACGCGCGTCACGCGCGGCGGCGCCAACGCCCAGCTTCTCGATCTGGAAGGCATCACACCGGACGGCGAAGGCGGCTTCTGGCTGGCCTCGGAGGGGCGCACGGGCCGCATGGTCCCGCACGGCCTTTACCGCGTGAACGGCGATGGCGAGATCAAGGACAGCATTGCGTTCCCGCCCGAACTGCTGGCGGTCGAAAAGCGCTTCGGCTCGGAAGGCGTCACCAAGGTCGGCGACACGCTCTGGGTGGCCATCCAGCGCGAATGGGCCGATGACGAGGACGGTTTCGTCAAGCTCGTCGCCTACGACATCGAGACCGAGGAATGGGGCGCGGTGCGCTATCGGCTGGAGCCCAAGGGCGCCGGCTGGATCGGCCTGTCGGAGATCGTCGCCCATGGCGATTTCGTCTACGTCATCGAGCGCGACAACCAGATCGGCGCCGCGGCACGGCTCAAGAAGATCTTCCGCGTGCCGCTGTCGGAGATGCGGCCGGCGCCGCTGGGCGGCGATCTGCCGGTCGTCAGCAAGCAGGAGGTGCGCGATCTTCTGCCCGACATGGCGGCCTTCGGCGGCTATGCGCTCGACAAGGTCGAGGGCCTGGCGATCGACGCCAATGGCGACTTCTTCGTGGTCACCGACAATGACGGCGTGGACGATTCCAACGGCGAGACGCTGTTCATGCGCCTGGGCCAGCTCGTCGGCTCGTAAACGGCTTGATCGGCGACGGCGATGCGAACGGGGCCGGGCCGCGCGCCCGGCTTGTTCGTGGGGCTCGGCGTTTCGTCCCGGTCCGTGGGGTTCAGGTGGCGTCCAGAACGATCTTGCCGGTGTGGACCCTTTGTTCCATGCGCTCATGGGCGCGCCAGGCATCGGCGAGCGGGAAGACCATGTCCATCACCGGCGCGATGCGCCGCTGCGCGAGCAGCGGCCAAACCGTTTTTTCCAGTTCCGCCGCAAGGCGCGCCTTGAACTCGGCCGATCGCGGACGGAGCGTGGAGCCGGTGTGGGTCAGCCGTTTGCGCATCAGCTTGGAGAAGTCGGCCTCCACGCGCTGGCCCTTCAGAAAGGCGATCTGAACGATCCGCCCGTCCCTCGCCGCGGCCGTGTAGTTACGGTCGACATAATCGCCGCCGACCATGTCGAGGATGACGTTGGCGCCGCGCCCGTCGGTGGCATGGCGCACCGCCTCGACGAAGTCCTCGGTGCGGTGGTTGACGGCCCGCTTGGCGCCAAGCTCCACGCATGTGCGGCACTTTTCGTCGGTGCCTGCCGTCACGATCACATGCGCTCCGAACGCGACGGCGAATTGGATGGCCGTGGTGCCGATTCCGGATGTGCCGCCATGGACCAGCAGCGTCTCGCCGCGCTTGAGGCCGCCGCGTTCGAACACATTGTGCCAGACGGTGAAGAAGGTTTCGGGAATCGCGGCCGCCTCGGTCATGGTCAGGCCCTCGGGCACGCTCAGGCAATGCGTGGCGTGCGCGATGCAATGCTCGGCGTAACCGCCGCCGGGCACCAGCGCGCAGACCTCGTCGCCGACGCTCCAGCGCGACACACCGGTGCCGAGCGCGTCGATCCGGCCGGCGATCTCCAGGCCCGGCACGTCGCTTGCGCCTTTCGGGGGAGGGTATGCGCCCTGTCGCTGCAACACGTCCGGCCGGTTGACCCCGGCGGCATGGACCCTGATGCGCACCTCCCCCCGGTCCGGCTGGGGTATCGGCCGTCGCTCGGGGCGCAGCACCTTGGGCCCGCCAGGTTCGGTGATGGTGATTGCAATCATCTGTGTCATCGTCGACGATCCTGCGCTGTCCGTTCGGCCCAGGTCTGTCGATGAGGCGGCCTTATGTGGCAACCGGCAAAAACTGGGGAGGCAGATGCCTTGCCCGAAACCTAGCCGTCGCTACAGCCCGCGCGCGAGACGCGGCCCGTCCTCCTTGCCGGCCAGGATATCTCGCTTTTGTCCCGCAATGAACCCGATGTGCCGGTCGAGCCGCTGCGCGCCGGAAGCGCGCCCATCGAGGCCGGTATCGCAAGCCGCGCCTGCGCGGCCGGAGCACGGCCCAAGCAGCCTTCGGACAAGCAGCCTTCGGGAAATGGGCCGTTAAATTTCACCGCGGTGCTATTGTGTTAACCTGATGTTAAGCTTTATGCGCGTTTACTACATCTGTTCGAATTTCATTCGAATTCAATCAGAGTGACCACGTTGCTTTGTTTGACGCCTCCCTGTTTAACTCCTGAGAGCCGTTTTCACGGCTCTTTTTTTGTCCGGTTTCCGCGTCCGGCGGTGCCCGGCGGCGCGTTAACCGTCCGTTAAGGATGCGCTTGCCTCGCTGTGTGAAACGTTCGACAATCGTGGCGTTCAGGTGACTGGCGCGCGATGAATGTGCCAGCGGCGTCAGCAGGGATCGCGTGACATGGCAGGCGGGTCAAATACAATCCGGTTCATCGATCACAAGGTCGCTTCGCCGTCGTTCACCGAGCTTTATGGCGAGGGCATGCAACTGGTCGAGGAGACCGCCGCCTATCTGGACGGCGACGGCCGACGCGAGGCCAAGGCGCTGGCGCGCCCGGTGGCAACGCTGTATGCGGCCGAATCCATGCGCCTGACGACCCGGCTGATGCAGATGGCCTCCTGGTTGCTGTTGCAGCGTGCCCTTGCCAACGGCGAGATGACGGCGGATCAGGTCGACAGCGAAAAGAGCAAGATACGGCTCGACGGCCCGGCGCCGGGGGGCGATCTTGAGAACTGGAACGCACTTCCTGAACGCTTCCGCGGCCTGACGCGCCGCTCATTGCGCTTGCAGGCGCGCATGCAGCGCATGGACATTCATCTTGCCGGAGATGCGGGGCCGGTCCGTGCCGCCGCCCCGGCCGACAATCCGGTCAACACGCAGATCGACCTGCTCAAGACCGCCTTCGGCGACCGGTGATGCCGGCCTCGCATTCGCGCGCTGAAACCGTTTGAAAGGTTTTTGTGCTTTCGTTGCGCGCCGGGCCTGTATTATGGCGCGGAGCGGATACGGGGCGTCCTTGAGCCGGAGTGAAATCAGATGACACGTCGCTATTTCGGCACCGACGGCATTCGCGGCACGGCTAATGTCGGCAAGATGACGCCGGACGTGGCGATGAAGGTCGGCATGGCGGCGGGCGTCGCCTTCCAGCGCGGCAAGCACCGCCATCGCGCCGTGATCGGCAAGGACACGCGCCTTTCGGGCTACATGCTGGAGAATGCGCTCGTGGCCGGGTTCACCTCGATGGGCATGGACGTGTTCCTGCTCGGCCCGGTGCCGACGCCGGCCGTCGCGATGCTGACCCGCTCGTTGCGCGCCGACATCGGCGTGATGATCTCGGCTTCGCACAATTCGTTCCAGGACAACGGGATCAAGCTGTTCGGACCCGACGGCTACAAGCTCTCCGACCGGATCGAGGTCGAGATCGAGCGCTATATGGGCCAGGATCTGACCGGCCAGTTCGCCAAGGCGGGCGATATCGGCCGCGCCAAGCGCGTGGACGGCGACCTCTACCGGTACATCGAATATGCCAAGCGCACCTTTCCCCGCGCCCTGAGCCTTTCCAAGCTGCGCGTCGTCGTCGACTGCGCCAACGGCGCCGCCTACAAGGCCGCGCCCGCGGCCCTTTGGGAGCTGGGCGCCGAGGTGGTGGCGATCGCAAACGAGCCGAACGGGCTCAACATCAATCGCGACTGCGGTTCGACCAACCCCAACGCGCTGCGCGCCAAGGTGAGCGAAGTGCGCGCCGATCTGGGCATCGCGCTCGACGGCGACGCCGACCGTGTGCTGGTGGTCGACGAGAAGGGCGACATCGTCGACGGCGACCAGCTGATGGCGATGATCGCCGAGGACTGGAAGCGGCGCGAGCAGTTGCGCGGCGAGGGGATCGTGGCGACCGTCATGTCCAATCTGGGCCTTGAGCGGTTTCTGGGCGACCACGCGCTCGGCCTGGCCCGCACACGGGTCGGCGACCGCTATGTGGTCGAGCACATGCGTGCCCATGGCTACAATGTCGGCGGCGAGCAGTCCGGCCACATCATCCTCTCCGACCATGCGACGACCGGCGACGGGCTGATCAGCGCGTTGCAGGTGCTGGCCTGCCTTGTGGCGGGCGGACGGCCGGCCAGCGAGGCGTGCCGCAAGTTCGAACCCGTGCCGCAGGTGCTCAAGAATGTGCGGTTCGGCGGCGGCGCGCCGCTTGAGGATGCGCGCGTCAAGAGCGCGGTCGAGGATGCGCGGCAGAAGCTGGGCAATGAAGGCCGCCTGGTGATCCGCCCTTCGGGCACCGAACCGCTGATCCGCGTGATGGCCGAGGGCGACGACCCGGATCTGGTCGAGCGCATCGTCGACGGCATCGTCGATGTGATCGCCGACCTGAAGACGGCGGCCTGACATCGCCGTTTCGGGTCCGCGGCCCGGCGGCCCTTGCGCGCCGTAATGAGGGCGCCCGCGCGCGGCTATGGTCAATAAACACGGTTAAGCGCGTTTTAACCTTTGCCGCCGCATATTCTGCGCGAGCATGACCAGCGCCCGATGCCATATCGGGTCCGGCTGTCCGAGGGGATGACCATGAAGTATGCAGCAGCAGGACTTGCCGTCTTTGGGGCCATGGCGGCGGCGCTCGGCACGACCGCGCATGCGGCCGACCTCTATGAGCCGCCGGTCATCGAAGCGCGGCCCGTGCACTATCCCGAGGTGGTGCCGAAGAAAGTGTCGGGCTGGTATATTCGCGGCGATGTGGGCTATCTGTGGAGCCGGTTCGGCGGCGCGGACTACATCACCTACGGCGCCGGCGTCCCCGGAACGCCGGGCTTTCTCGATGGCAAGCTGAAGGGCACCTTCTCGGTCGGCGGCGGCGTCGGCTATCAGATCGGCCACTATCTGCGCACAGACCTGACGCTGGACTACAGCTTCAAGTCGGACTTCGAAGGCTCGACAACCGGAACCTGTACCAGCGGCGGCGCGACGCTGACCTGTACGTCGGCCGACACGACCGGCTATCAGGCCTGGACGCTGCTCGCCAACGCCTATGTCGATCTTGGCACCTACAGCGGCATCACGCCCTATGTCGGCGGTGGCATCGGCGGGGCTTATGTGCAGTGGCACAACCTTTCGAACACGATTCCGGCCGGGTTCGATCAGTCGGGAACCTTTATCCATGCGGGCACCTCCGACTGGCGCTTCGCCTACGCGCTGATGGCGGGTGTCTCCTATGCGGCGACCCATAGGATATCGGTCGACCTGGGCTATCGCTACAAGCACATCTCCGGCGGCCGCATGTTTGAATATGCCGCATCGACGGGTCCCGGTTTCGATCGCTCGATCAATGTGCACGAGGTGCGCGCCGGCCTGCGCTACAAGTTCGGCAGCTTCCAAAAGCCCTACCACCCGCCGAAACCGTACGAACCGCCGGTCGTCTACAAGTAACGCCCGCTTCACCGCTCTTTCGCAAAGCCCGGCCCCTCCGGCCGGGCTTTTTGCGTGCGCGGGCATCGTCACGAGAACGTCGCTTGACCGCGACGCCAGGCAGGACTAAGCCCCCCGGCGGGACACCTCTCCCCAACGAGAGGCAGCTATCTGAAAGGATAGAGACATGACAGCCGACCCCGTCAGGCCGGACATGCGTCCGGCCGATATCCGTTTTTCATCCGGCCCTTGCAAGAAGCGTCCGAACTGGTCCGCCGACCGGCTTTCGACCGCTTCGCTCGGCCGTTCCCACAGATCGAAGATCGGCAAGGCCCGCCTGAAGCGCGCGATCGATCTGACGCGCGAGATATTGCGCGTGCCGGACGATTACCGCATCGCCATCGTGCCCGCGTCCGACACGGGCGCGGTCGAGATGGCGCTGTGGTCCATGCTCGGCGCGCGCGGCGTCGACATGCTGGCCTGGGAGTCGTTCGGCGCGGGCTGGGTGACCGATGTCGTCAGGCAGATCAAGCTGGAAGACGCGCGGGTGCTGGATGCGCCCTATGGCGCACTGCCCGACCTCGGCCGGGTCGATTTCGACCGCGACGTCGTCTTCACCTGGAACGGGACGACCTCGGGCGTGCGCGTACCGAACGGCGATTTCATCCCCGCCGACCGGCAGGGGCTGACGATTTGCGATGCGACCTCTGCCGCCTTCGCCCAGAACCTCGATTTCGCCAAGCTCGATGTGACGACCTTCTCCTGGCAGAAGGTGCTGGGCGGGGAGGGCGGCCATGGCGTCCTCATCCTGTCGCCGCGCGCCGTCGAGCGGCTGGAAAGCTATGCGCCGCCCTGGCCGCTGCCGAAGATCTTCCGCCTGACCAAGGGCGGCAGGCTGATCGAGGGCATTTTCGAGGGCGCGACCATCAACACGCCCTCGATGTTGTGCGTGGAGGACTGTATCGACGCGCTCGAATGGGCGCAGGCGATCGGCGGGTTGGACGCGCTGGTCGCGCGGGCCGACGCGAACCTGGCGGTGATCCAGTCCTTCGTCGATTCGGTCGACTGGCTGGACAATCTGGCCGCCGATCCGGCGACCCGCTCCAACACCTCGGTCTGCCTGAAGATCACCGATCCGGCCGTCACCGCGATGGACGAGGCCGGGCAGGCCGCGTTCGCCAAGGCCATGGTGTCTGCGCTCGAAGCCGAGGGCGCCGCGCTCGACATCGGCGCCTATCGCGACGCGCCGCCGGGCCTGCGCATCTGGGCCGGCGGCACGGTCGAGACCGCCGACCTTGAGGCGTTGATGCCGTGGCTCGCCTGGGCGTTCGAGATGCGGAAGACGGCGCTGAGGCAAGCGGCCTGATTTCGCCTGCGCCACCGGTGGTTCCTCATGCTGATATGCGAGCCACCATTCCCTGCCCCTTCGAGGCTCGCTGCGCTCGCACCTCGGGATGAGGGAATGGCGGCGAGCACTCGAAGTGCGAGGAACCGCTGGCACTGGCACCCCTGACCCAAACTCTCTCCACCAAGGACCCAATCCATGAAACCCCGCGTTCTCGTTTCCGACAAGCTGTCTCCCACCGCCGTTCAGATCTTCAGGGACCGCGGCGTCGACGTCGATTTCCAGCCCGACCTCGGCAAGGACAAGGACGGGCTGCTCGCCGCGATCGGCGGCTATGACGGTCTCGCCATCCGCTCGGCGACCAAGGTCACCGGAAAGCTGATCGCCGCCGCCGACAGGCTCAAGGTGATCGGCCGGGCGG
>NZ_CFIFWG010000039.1:0-20472 GCF_984466335.1 Roseitalea sp.
ACGAAGCGCCTCGAAGTCGATATCCGGCAGCAGGCGGCGCACCGCGTTCATCGCCGCCTCGCGGCACAGGGCGGCCAGATCCGCTCCCACGAAACCATGCGTCAGTCGCGCCAGCCCGTCGAGCGCGACATCCTGGGCGAGCGGCATGCCGCGGCTGTGGATTTCCAGGATCGTCTCCCGCCCCTCGGCGTCGGGAACGCCGATCTCGATTTCGCGGTCGAACCGGCCCGGACGGCGCAGCGCCGGGTCGAGTTCGTCGGGAATGTTCGTCGCGGCGATGACGACGACCTCGCCGCGGGATTTCAGGCCGTCCATCAGAGCCAGCAACTGGGCGACGACCCGCCTTTCGACCTGGCGGTCGCCGCTCATGCCCTCGCGCTTGTGGGCGATGGCGTCGATCTCGTCGATGAAGATGATGGCCGGCGCGTTGCGCTCGGCTTCCTTGAACATGTTGCGCAGATGCGCCTCGCTGGCGCCGTACCATTTCTCGATGATCTCGGGGCCGTTGACATGCAGGAAATTGACGCCGACCTCGTGCGCGATGGCCCGCGCGATCAGCGTCTTGCCCGTGCCGGGCGGACCGTACAAAAGCACGCCCCTCGGCGCCGAAATCCCCAGATGGTCGAAGACCTGCGGATAGCGCAGCGGCAGTTCGATCATTTCGCGCACGCGCCGGACCTCGCCGTGCAGGCCGCCAATGTCCTCATAGGTGACGGAGCTGCCGCCCTTGCCCACGCCCTCGAACTTGAGCGCCGTTGTCGGGCCGATCAGCACCGGGCCGCCGGGCTCGGTGTGCGTGACCGTAAATCCGTGCATCTGGGTGCCGACGGGATTGACGCGGACCTTGTCCTCGACAAGCACCGGCATGCCCTGCAACAAGCGGCTGACATAATCGCCCTGAAGACGGCGTTCGCCCGCAGCGCCGCGATCGGGCGCGAGCACGACCGTGCGCGCCGCGCGCGCCGCCGTGCGGCGCACGCCGACGCTCTCCTCCAGCGCCGCCCCTGCATTGGCGCGCACGATACCGTCCATCTGGATCAGCTTGCGGTCGCGGTGATCGGCATGCGCCAGCATCGCGCGCGCCACGGTGACGCGCTTGCCCGTGATCTCGATCACGTCGCCGATCTCGACCTGCAGGTCCCGCATATCCTTCGGGTCGAGGCGCACAAGCCCCCGACCGACATCCTTCGGCGGCGCCTCGGCCACCCTGAACGGCCTTTCAAGGCGCGGCTGGCCGGCGGTCAATGTGGTGTCCGCCTTCCTGGTTTGCGTTCCCGCCGACCGCTTGCTCATCCGGCCTGCTCCAATCGCTTCTCCAACCGTTCGAGACGTTCGCACAGATCGCGGTTTTCCTGCTCAAGCTGCCTGGCGCGCGTGGACAGTTCGGGATCGCTCTCCCACCAGTTGATGCCCAGTTCCTTGGCCTTGTCGACCGATGCGATCAGCAGCCTCAGCTTGATGCTGAGCAGTTCGATATCGACCAGCGACACCTTGACGTCTCCGGCGATCACCACACCCTTGTCGAGCACCCGTTCGAGAATGTCGGCCAGGTTGGTCGTCTGGAGCGATTGCGGCATACGGTCGTCCATGCGCTCACACCTCGCCGCCGGTCTGGTCGCGCCGGTAGCGGCGCTCGCGATGATAGCCGAGCAGGTCGCCGTTCTGGTCCAGCAGAACCTCGTAGGACGCGATCACATCGGTCGTGTTGGGGATGCGGCGCAGTTCGACCAGGTTCACCACGACCCGCCAGCCTTCCGCCGTCTTGGAGATTTCCGAGATGCTGTCGAGTTCAAGATCGACCATCTCGGTCAGAAGGTCCCTGGCTCCGGCGGCGGCCCGCGGCGCGGTAAGCTTCGCGCCGGCCAAGGCCCGCGGGGCCGGCGTTTCCTGCGGCATCGGCTCGGGCCCGCCCGGCATGGGCGAGCCGTCTTCGGTCGTCTTTGCTTCGGTGTTCATAGCGTAGCGTTCCTCTTGCGGCTTTCTCGCAGGCGCTCCATCAGGACTTGCTCGATGCGGTCATATTGCTCGTCGTCTATCTCGCCGAGGTCGTAGCGCAGTTCGAGCTCGGTGATCTGCCTGCGGATGCCGCCCTCGTCATAAAGTTCGTTTTCGGCCCGCCTGGCGATGGTCATCAAGGTCCACATCGCTCCCCGGAACGGGCCGCTCACGGGTGCCGCCAAAAGCCTCGCCAGCAATCCCAAAACCACCTCCCTTGCGCCTGCGTGCCGCCCGCGGTCAGCGCCCCGCCCCGTCCGGCAGCACGATCCCTATGAAGTTGTAGAGCGGCGCCGGACCGACCGCCTTGAACATGACCCGCGCGCCGATTTCACGGTCGAGCGCCCCGAGCGCGTTCTCGAAGGCGTCTTGCCGGTCGGCGGGCAGCAGGAAAGCCGCGTTCAGGGCCATGCGTTCGTTGACGGGCTCGTTGACGCGAACATCTTCGGCAAGCGGACGCAGCGCATCCAGGATCGTGGCGCTGTCGGCCCTGCGCTTTTCGGCGAGCGCGCCCTCCACCATTTCCCCCAGACGAATGCGCTCGCGATAGGTCTGCTCCGGCGGCTTCTGGCTGATCCGGTCCCTGAGCCTGCGGATGTCGCCATGGTCGGCGACAATGTCCCTGTAGAGGCCGTCCTCGTACCAGAACGCCTTGACGCCCATCTCGATCTTGCCGCCCATGCGGTCGAGCCATTGGGCGATGTCGTCATGGCGCTCCTTCAAAAGACCCGTGCTGACAGCCTCGATGTCCGGGGCGACGCTGCCGAAACGCACGGGAAGAACGGTGTGGTCGCGCATGGCCTCTTCAAGAACGCGCATGTGGGCGGTCATGTTGCGCCGCGTGCTGTCATATTCGGCATCGGGCGAATCGCTGACGATGGCCGCGAGATCACGATGGTGGATCGTGCGCACCGCGTGATCGGCACCGGCGACGCCCTTGGATGCGAAGGTGAGCGGCCGCGGGCAACGAATGACGCCGTAGATATATTTTCGCTCGAACAGGTCGGGCCGGTGTTCGGGTGCGTTGCGCGGATCGCCGATATCGGCCGAAGCGCCGGTCGTCATGGCAACACCTCATCGATTGCCCGCATCGTCGGACCGGCCGCCCGCGTTGCGGGCGCGCCGTCGCCGGCGATGCGGAAATGGACCCTTGCGGCCAGCCCGGCGCCGTCGATCCGCGCTGCGAGCGGCGCGAACGTCGCCTCCGCCCAGTCCCGCACCGATTTGGCCGCCATATCCGGCGTCAGCGCGAGATAGCGCTCGTAAAGGCCGCGATAGAGCGGCTCGAGTTCGGGCTCGAAACGCCGGAAAACCCCATCTTCCAGCATGGTTTCGAGCGCGCGCGCGCGCTCCTTTTGGCCAGCGCGCGCAAAGGCGGCGGTTTCCAGCGCGAACCGGCCGCAGGCATGAACGGAGGCCAGCAGGAGCAGCACGGACGCCGCGCGCGGGCTCAGCCGGCCGGCCTTGCCGGCGGCGTCCAGCCGCCCGGCGAGTTCATCGCGTCCGGCGACCGCCCGGCGGGCATCGCCGATGAAGATCCGGTTCAGGCGCATCAGCGCGTCGCCGAACCCGATGCGGATCGCCAACTCATTCGAAAAAACCTCCTGCGGGGCGTGCAGGCAAAGCTCGTGCGCCGGCGCGTGCACGAAGGGGGCGACGTCCACACCGCCGACCTCGTCGAAGGCCGCCTCGAAACGCAGGTCGCGCACCGCGCGCGTCGTTGCGTTTTCGGCCAGCGGGTGGGCATGCTCATGCGCCAGAAGGCCGCGAAGCGCCAGCGCATCCGCCCAAAGGCCCTGGCGCGCCATCAGGCCGCGATTGACGAAGATCGTCGATTCGGCGGGATCGGCGAGATTGTAGATATGCACCATCGGCCGCTGCGCGAGCGCCCGCGCCTCGGCAGGCGGGAGGACGGCATTGTCCGAAATCTGGTCGATGAGCGGATCGAGATCGTCGAATACGAACAGATTCAGCCATTTGCACGGCCAGTCCACATGACGCCGGAACTCGGATATAACCGCCCTTTCGCCGGCGATGATGCGGTCAAGACCGTCCTCGGTGTCCGCGATCACCTGCAGGCGGACGCCGTCAATGTCGTGCCGCGAGAAATGCCTGACCGCGTCCGACATCACTCCGGCGCCTTGGCGAACCGCAACTCGAGCAGACCGTTGCGATAGAGACGGCGCGTCGGCTCGGCCTCGATGCGCACCGTCAGTTCAAGCTCCTTGGCGTAGCGGTGCTCGCCGGTCGCCTGAAGCGTCAGCAGGCCGTCCGACACGGCAACTTCGATTTCCTGGTCTGATACGCCGGGCAGTTCGGCGACGATCAGCAGCTCATCGCCCTCGTCGAAGACATCGATCAGGGGTTCGCGTACATCGACCACCTCGGGTCCGCTCTTTGTCGGCTTGATGTTGCCGAAGGGCCGGACGCGCGTCTCGCCGTCAAGGCCCGTGCGCACGCTGAAGCCGTAGATGCCGCGGGCCTTTTCGCCCAGGCCCGGTATGTTGAACTCGCCGCCGCGCCGGATCTCTTCGCCACCGCTTTCGACGAGGCCCTCAAGGTGCCTGATGACCCCGCCGAGCCGGGAGAACATCTCGGCAAGACCTTCCTTGGAGGACGGCCCCTCCTTTGAGGACGGTCCCCGCCGTATACCGGGAGGAATGTTGCTGCGCCTGCGCTCGTTCACCTGTTTCGCCCTCGCTTTGCGCATGCCGCAGCATGCGACGTCAAAACTCGAATGCCACCTCTTGGCGCTTGGGAACCGAATCCGGCCCGCCTTTTTCCGGCTTGCGCCGCGCGGCTCCAGGCTTTGCGCCGTGGGCGCTCCGGCCGAAGGACGCCAGCACCTCGCCTATTTCCTCTTCGAGTTGCCTGAGGCGCCGTTCCGTCGTCGCCTTCTTGAGGGTCCAGACAGCCAACTGCTTCTCCAGGAGCGATTTCTGGTGTTGCATTCGTGCCAGACGGTGCGCGTTCTGGGCACCGTTCGACCCAGAACGCATCACGGACCCGTTTGTGGGGATATCGCCGATCCCCTTGATGCCGCCGTGGGCCATGGCTGAAGCTCCTCTAAACCCGTTTCTCCGGCATCGGGCAGCACGCCTATGCCTGGACGGCGTCTCCGGTTTTCGCCGCGCCCCCGACAACCCTGAGACGCCCGGCGCCGCAATGATGCTCTATCATGCTCAGCAGCAGCTTGCGCTGGGATGCCCGCTGATCGGTCGCACCGGTGCGCGGCGCACTCTTGCCTTCAAGCACATCCAGGCAGATCTGCACGAAATGGTCATCGTCCGAGGACGGACGCAGATCCTGGGCGGCCGTCAGCCTGGCGATCATTATGCAGGCACGCAGGGTCGGAAGCTGTTCATATTCGCCGGAGGCGCGGAATTCGCGGACCAGCCTGACGATGGCGGACGCCGCCTCGCGATCCAGGCCCGAGCGCGCCACGGCGATGGCGGCCTCCGAATCCTCGTCAAGGAAATCGACATTGAGCGTGATCATGCGGTCGCTGAG
The DNA here is from genome assembly GCF_984466335.1 of Roseitalea sp. Classification (NCBI taxonomy): domain Bacteria; kingdom Pseudomonadati; phylum Pseudomonadota; class Alphaproteobacteria; order Hyphomicrobiales; family Ahrensiaceae; genus Roseitalea; species Roseitalea sp. The sequence continues at coordinate 5,506 of NZ_CFIFWG010000039.1, forward strand.
CGCATCCTGCGCTTCGTGCACGCCGGCATATTCCTGCGGATTGCTTGTGAAGATCACCCGGAAATCGGGATGCACCTTGATATATTCGTCCTTCTGGTTGGCGGCCGGCATGACCAGAAGCCGCTCCTCCAACACGCCAAGAAGGATATTGTTGGCCTCGGGCCGCGATCGCGTGAACTCGTCATAGATCAGCGTGCACCCTTCGCGGCAAGCGGTCGTCAAACGGTGGTCGGCCCAGTGCTGATTGGCCGTTTCCTCATATTTCAGCACCGAGTGGATGAAGCGGTCGACGACCTTGCGGTACTGATAGCTCGACTGCCGGCCGACCAGGTCGGAGGTGGACATCTCCTCGTCGCCGACCATCAGCATGACGGGCCGTTCGAGCTGCGCTGCCAGATGAAAGGCAAGCGTGGTCTTGCCCGAGCCCGCAGGCCCGCGCAGATGCAGGGGAAAACCAGCCTTGAGATAGTTGAAGGCGCGCCCGCGCAGAGCCTTCAGCGAGGGCGTCTCGACATAATCGGGACTTGGGCGCGGCGAAAGCGTCGTCACCGGTCTCGCCAAGGCTCCTGTCGCCGTGCTGGCCATAAGGTCTGCCTCCGAAATCCCATCTCAAGCCGGCATGGGCCGGCCGTCATTCCTCAACCGGCCGGACGGCGTCGTCATCACGCTCCCCGGACAAGGCAGGCTCGGCGCCGGCCGACAGATTGCGCGCCTCATCGATCCAGCCGGGGATGTCCGACATGGGAATGCCGCCGAGCTGCCGGCGCAGCGCATCGGGGTCCTGCGCACCCAGGGCGGCGAAGGTCGTCACGTTCAGCTTTGCCAGCCGGTCCGCCATGGCGGGTCCGATCCCCTTGATCTGCGTGAGGTCGTCGGCGATCGGCACCGGGTCGGGCTGTCGGGCGGGCGCCGGCGCGACCCTGTCCAGGGTCTGCGGCCGCACGGTGCGCGGCCCCACCCGCCGCGCCGCGCCGCGATTCTTACGCAAGGCGTCGATCATGTCGTCGACGCCGTTCCTCAAATCGGCTCTGAACGCGGCCAGAAGGCGGCGCTGTTCCAGAGCCGCGCGGCGGCGGCTCTCGCGTATGGCGGCAAGCTGGCGCTCGACCAGATCCGCCTGATCCTGGCGCGCGCCGCGCAGCGCCTTGAACTGGGCATGGCTGGCCTGCTTGCGGGTCGCGGCGAGCGCATCGACCATATCCTCGGCCTGACGCTTCATCTGCGTGACGACCGTCCGGAGCCCGCCCATATAAGCGCTAAGCGCGGCACCCTGCTTGACCGCGCCGTCCTGCCTGGCCCTGGCAAAGGCCTCGACCGCATCATCGACATCGCCGCGCATATCGGCAACATCGCGTCTCAACGCATCGATCTGGCGCCAAGCATCGGCCTGCCGCTCCCCGGCCAAGGCCCGCATGTGAGAGCGGAAGTCCGCCAGAAACTGTGCCGTGCCTTGCCGAATCGCATCCACCTCCAGCCGCCTCAAAGTCCGGTCCGGATCGAAAGTGTGGTAGTTTTCGGATGCAGGCATGTCCATTTTCCCATAAAACAGCGGCGTTCGTTTCGCCGGGAGAGACCGAGCCGACCGCAACGTCCATTGACCGGCCGTCCCCCGACGAATGGCATCTATGGCGTTTTGCTTTTGAAGCCGCTCAGGCTTCCTGAGGCTGTGCGGTCAGACCGACGGCCTCGGCGTATTTCAGGTAGGTGTCGACGCTTGCGACAACGACACGCGCCTCGACGGCCAGAAGCTCGATGCCGACCAGCGAAACACGCGCCCATGCATCGACGACGATACCCTTGTCCAGAATACGATCGACGACCTCGGCAAGACTGCCCGAAGCCATTGTTTTTTCTACTGCCATGATCCAATATCTCCTTGATTGTCGATCCGACCGGCGCATTGCTGCACCCAAGGCTCCGTAATGTAAACTCGGGTCGTTTATGTAGCTCTGCTAGGGAAAACCCTTGCTGCCCTGCCCCATGTCGATACACTGCATTTCCCGATCGCCGCGCCCTACGTATCCCTTAACTCAAAACAGGTCCTGGAATTTATTTTTGTATTGATCAGCACTAATATTAATTGAGTACAACATATCTTCTTTCGGTAAAGCATGGTTTATTTTTTCTTTATTTTTATCATATATCGATAATATTACTATCTTTCTTATAATCTCAGCGACAGAGCCTGTCTCCATCTTTTTCATCATCTTGCTTCTGTAGACCTCGATCGATTTAACGCTGAGATCGTATCGGATCGCCATCTGCTTGTTCGACAACCCGTCGAGCACGCCGACAAGAACTTCGCGCTCGCGCTTGGACAATCTGCGCAGCTTCTCGCGATCGGCGGCCATTTTCTGCCGGTTGATCCTGTCCGAGCGGTCGATGCCGATCCAGTGCTGGACGCGTTCAAGCAGAAGTTCGTCGTTGACCGGCTTTTCCAGATATTCCGCCGCGCCCATCTTGATGGCGCGCACGGCGGTTTCGACGTCGCCATAGCCGGTCAGGAAGATCACGGGCGAGAAGACGCCGGCCTGCCTGAGGCGCGCCAGGATCTCCATTCCGCCGAATTCGGGCATGCGGCTGTCAAGGACGATGCAGCACGGCCTGTCCGGCGTGAAGGCGCGGGCGAACTGAGAGGCGGACTGGGAGACGCACGTCTCAAGGTCCACCGATTCAAAAAGCAGCTTAAGCGATTCGCCGACGGCCTGATCGTCGTCGACAACATATATGGCCGCATCGGCTTTCACGCAATCAGGGCTCACTTCATGATCGGCAGTTCGAGACAGAAGGTCTCTCCGCCGTCCTCGTTCGGGCTTTCGCTGAGCGTCCCCCCCAGACGCTGGGTGAGAGTGCGGCAGATCGACAGGCCGAGACCCGATCCGCCCTCCTTGGTGGTGATGAAAGGCTCGTACAGGATCGGCCTTATGCTCTCGGGAACGCCGGAACCCGTGTCGGCGACGTCGATCTTGACGCGATCGGGCGCCGACATGGCCGTATGAACGGTCAGGCACCGCTCTCCGCCGGTCATGCCCGCCATGCTGTCGATCGCATTGACGACAAGGTTGAGCGCGATTTGCTCCACCGTCACGCGATCGGCGCGGACGGGGGGCAGTCCGTTCGTCAAATGCGGCTTGAGGACGACATGGGCCGCATGGCGCGTGGCGGCCGTCAGCTCGAAAACGGTGCGCATGGCCATGTTGACGTCGACGGGCCCCATGGCGCGGCGGCTGTTGCGAAAAACCCACCGCAGATGCTTGACGATCCGGCCCGCCCGCTCGGCCTCGTCGGCGATCTTGTCCAGGATCGGCATAAGCTGCTCCGGACGGTGGCGTCCCGATGCCAGAAGGCGGGTGCTGCTGCGCGCATAGTTGAACACCGCCGTCAGGGGCTGGTTGAGCTCGTGGGACAGAGCGGCGGACAACTCCATCAACCCCACCTGACGCTCGGCCTGGGCCAGGTCTCCCAGCGAGCGATGCACATCGGTTTCCATCCGGCGGCGCTCGGTGACATCGACGCCCAGCGTGCCGATGGCCGCCACCTGTCGCCGCTCCGGCAAGACGGGAAACTTAAGGACCAGGATGCGCCGCCGGCCGCCGCCGAAGCTCAGGTCGAGCTCCTTGCCGCTCGCGGCCGCGGTTTTTTCGACCCGCCTGTCGATCGCGGCGAGAAGATCGGCGTCCGCCTCGGGAAGAAAGTCGTGCATGGACGCGCCGATCATCGTTTCGGGCACCGCCTCGCACAAGCGCGCCACATATGTGTTGGCGTAAAGGAAAAAACCGTTCCGATCCTGCAACGTGAACGCCGCCGGCATCTGGTCCATGCTGGATGGCAAATTCAATTCATGGCACCAATCGCCTGGGTTTGGAGGCTTTTTTCCGCCGGGATGGGAGTGTTCGCTCTTCAATTCGTTAACCCAGTCTTACCGGTTAATTTTACCTCTACAGGATGTTTATTTATTGACTGATTTCAGTTGGATAAATGAAATTTTCAAGTTTTAATGAAATTTTTATATAATTAATACTCAATAGTCCCATTCCGATATTTTAGAATTGGATTTCAGTCGCTTCGCAAATCAGGCGAGGAGACGGGACGGGTCGTTTTTGCAAGGCGGCCACGGCATTAAATGGCCTCCCGCCAATCCCATTCGGCGAAGCTGGCTGCCGGCACAACCGGGGGTATAAATCCCCTAATCGAACATCTGGGTCTTGACGACGACGCAGCCATCGCCGGAGAACGGCAGGAAATAGACGTAGCTGCCCTGCCCGTTGTGCCAAGCCTGCACCCGGTCCCCAAAGGCCACATTTTCGGCAAATGTCGCAAAATAGGTGGCCTGAACCGCCCCGCACCGTTCGCCGAAGGCGGCAACGGTCTGGTAGGCGGACCGGCAAGCCCGGTCGCCGACGGGCACCGAAACGAGGGTGGAGATGGTATCGAGGCCGGTCCGGTCGCGCGCGGCGATGGTCGCCGAGAAGCTGCCTTCCTGGGCCTGGGGGCGGACGCGTTGCGACAGCGCGGTGTAGCTTTGCCCCTGCGTCAGGAAGTCGGAAATGCGCGCGATCTGGGGCATGCACGCCCTCATGTCCCAGGCATCGGCCTGTCGCGCCACGCTGTTGGAGGCCGGCACCGCCGGGGCCTCTTCAAGGCCCGCATCCTGAAGGCCCGCATCGCCCTCGACCGGCGGGACGACGCGATCCTGCTTGATCGACTGCGCGCCCGCGACGATCGGCCCGCGCGCGTCCGGCCAGTCGCCGGCGATGAAGAAGAGCATCAGCGCCGCGGCCCCGCCGCATGCGAGCACGACGAGCAAACCCAGCCAGACACCGCGCGAGCGCCCAGGCGCTTTCGTGCCGCCGGGCGACGAGGCAGTCTTCATGTCAGCATCCTCCGAACGGGCCCACCCCGTTTTCCATTCCAGGAACCGGTAGCCGGGATCGGGCATGTCCGCCTCCCTTTCAGGGAACGTCGTCTCGATGAAGTTCGGACCGGGGGTACTCGGTACACATCCGTCCCGGTCCGGGCCGGGGTATGGGGCGCCCCGGCCGCCCGTCATGTGCGCGGGCAGCGCATGACGGGCACTCGCGATATCGTTTCAAGTCGACCCGGCATTGTGTTTCGATGCCGCATTGCCGGGCCGGGCTTCGTCCGGCCCGGCCGGCTGCTCGGTCCGCTTCGGCGTCGGCGCCCGCTGCGAGGCGCCGGCCCCCGGCGCCACCGCGCGGCCGTTCGCGCCGACCGGCCGGCCCGTGGCCTCGCCCTGCGCGGCGTTGTAGCGCGCCAGCACGGCCTGATCGGCGCGCAAATGGCGCAGGAACATGTGCGAAATGTCCGACCAGACCGCCAACTGGTGCTTCATATGGGCCTCGCTGACCCCGCTGTGGACGACGACGTCCATGTCGAGAAAGATGTGCGTATCGGTCCGGTAGACGCGGGCGAAGCGGTTCCGCCGGTTCCAGAACGCACTGACGACGGGCGAGATCTGCTGGTCGATCGAAAACGGCGCCGACAGGGTGAAATCGGTCCAGCCGGCCTTGCCGGGAGCCTTGGTGCCGAAGCAGATGTTGAAGTTGACGCCGTTGACCGTGCTGACGATCCGAGGCGCGTCCTTGCCGCCGGCCGGAGAGGCGGGCCAGCCCATCTGCTTGAGAAGCGCGGCGATGGTGGTGGCATTGACCGTTTCGATGAGGCGCTCGCCCATGGGGTTGTGTCCTTCTTTGCGTTGCGTGCGGCGGCATGCGTCGCCGCCGCCGTTCCTTCACTGGGCGGCACCGCCCTCGCCGGCGCGCGCGCCGGCGGCGAACATCGCGATCAGCGTCGCCGGATCGGGAATGCCGGTCTCGGAGATGCCGCGCGCCGCCTGAAACGCGATCAGCGCCCGGCGGCTCTGCGGCCCGTAGAGCCCGTCCGCCGCGCCGGCGGGCAGGAACCCTTCGTCGATCAGCCGTTGCTGCACACCGCGGAAAACGGCCCTGCGCACCGTCGTCGAGGCGCCCTCCGGGCCGATCCGGACGAGTTCGCTCTCCTCGGACAGGGCAGCGCCCGCAAACGAGGCGATCACCTGCGCGATCACCGCCTCGAACATGGCGTCCGGATTGGAACCGCACACGTTCAGCGCCAACCGCGCCACGACCGCATTGTCCACGATGGGCAAAGCCTCGAAGAGGCCGGGCGTCGACCGGTTGACATGGCTGACATAGCCCGCGGTCCACAGCGCCGCCGCGTCCGTGACATTGTCGGCGGCCTCGCCGTCGAGCGCGGCCGTCAGGTCGCCGCAGGACCGCGAGCCGACGCCGCGCACGGCGAACTGGCCCGTTTCGGTGGCCGCCAGCGCGCCGGGAACGGCGACGATGGGCGCCGCGCCCAGCGCGGCCGCAAGGCCCAAGGTGGCAAGGGACGCCGTTATTCGATCAAGGGACATCGGTCGGGCCTCATACAAACAAGGGGCGGGAAGGGGGCGGTACGAGGGGGCGCCACCCCCTTCCCGGAACCGACCGCAGCGGGGCAAGGCCACGGCCGGTGTTGGTGTCGCGGCCCTTAGCGGGACACGCGGGCGATCGCGTTCGAGACGCTGTTGCCCGTGGCCGACGCCGACACGCTGTTGCCAGTCAGGGCAAAGGACGAGCCGGTGACGGGATTGACGGAACCCACGCCGGAGGTGGCGCTCAGGCCGGTGGAGGCAAGGGCCAGTTGGGCGCCGGAAACCGTGGCGGAGACCGAGGAGAGGTTGGCCTGGACATTGCCGATGGCCGCCGTCGGGCTGCCGGTGTTCAGGCCGACGAGCGAGACGCGGTTGACCGCGCTGTTGCCCAGTGCCTGCGCCGTCACCCTGTTGCCGGCCAGCGACACGGTGCCGTTGGTGACGTTGGCACTGCCAGCGGTGGCGTTGGGATCGGCATTGAGCGCGATCCGATAGACCGCATTTTCGCTGCGGGCCGATACGGGTGCTCCCTCGGCATTGGTCTGCACGTTGAGCATGGCATAGGTCGCATCCGCCGTGACCGTCTCGCTTTGCGGACCCACTATTGGGACGACGCTTGCGCCCGCAGAGCCGGCCTGCGTTGCGGCATAACCCGCCCCGGCCACGGCTTCGAGCGTGTTGACCGCGCGGTTGGCGCGGGCCAGCGCCTCGGTGCTGTTGCCTTCCACGCTCACCGTGCCGTTCGACAACGCACCGGCCGCGGGTATTCCAGCCTGTGCGGCCGTGCCGGTCAGCGTCAGGTCGAGCGACGATGTGGCGTTGGCCTCCACGGTGGCGAAGCTGTTTTGCCGGTTGGAGACGCCGCCGGTGGCCGTCAGCGCCGATGCGCCGTCAAGCGCCAGGCTGTTGGTGGCGCGGTTGGCGGACGCCTCGCTGTAGGTGGCGTTACCGTTGGCGACCAGCGTGCTGTCGACGAGGCCCGTGGTCGCCGCCGCCGCCTCGTTGTTGGCGATCGACGTGGCGGCCGTGCTGGTCAAGCTCGCGCCCACGCCGGCCTGCTGCGTGTTCTGCACCATATGGTCGGCATTGATCGTTGAAAACGGATCCGTCCCACCCGAGGTGTAGCCCAGATCGGCATTTTCCGCCGTGGAAGCGACCGTGTTCACCGAGGCGCCGGACACCGATGCGGCATTGGTCGCATCGTTGAGCACGCCGAGCGCCGTGTTGGTGTTGGACGACATATTCACGCTGGACGTGCCAACCGCCGCCGGGGCGCGCACGTCCATGCCGGCCGTCACGTCGATATCGGCGATGCCGCTCTGCCGCGACACCAGCGCCGAGACGGCCCTTATGGCGCTGCCTTCCATATCGAGTGCGTTGTCGCCCACATTGCCGACCGAGGTGGCGCGCACGCTGTTGCCGGCCACATCGAGCGTCGTGCCCGAGATCGTGACGTTGTCGGGCGCCGGCGTGGCGGCGAGGTCGAGATCGGGCGTGTCGATGGTGAAGGCGCCATAGGCCGTGCTGTCCAGCACCTGCGGCACGCCGGGATTGTCGCCCGCCCGCTGTTCGCTGATCAGGGCGTGATCGGCACCATCAACGCTTATCTCATCAAGGCCCACGAGACCGACCGACGCGGTCGGCACCGTTCCGCCGGTGGTGGTCGCGATGGTCGCCGCCTCCACCGACAGCGCGTTGGCCACGCTGTTGGCGGTGACCGCGCCGTTCACCTGGTTGCCGGCGACCGACAGGGCGGAGTCGGCAATCGCTTCGCCGAAGGCGGCGATGCGCACGGCGCTGGCGTTCGCCGGCGGACCCGCCTCGCCGACCGCGGTCGTGATGTTGGCATTGCTGTCCTGGAAGTTCTGCAACCCGCTGTTGGTGGTGACGGCATTGGCGGCGATCGACAGCGCGTTGACGGCACGGTTGCCAGTGCCTTCGGCCGTCAGCACATTGGTGTCGGACGTCACGCTCGCCCCGGTGACGGTGTTCGAGGTCGGGGCCGGGTTGGTTACAGGATCTCCCGTCGAGCCGAGCACGGTGACGATGCTCGCGGAAGCCAAAAAGCTCGGCGGATCGCCGGCCAGCGACGCGGTGACCGCGCCGTCGCCGGACTGGGCGTTGGTCAGGCCGAACGCGTTCGCATTGGCGAAGCCGGTCCCAGAGACGCCCACTTCGGCAAAGGCGGACGCGGCATCGATGGTGGTCGCGGTCACGTCGAGCGCGTTGTTCGCCTCGCTGCCGGTGGCGACCGCCTGCACGCTGTTGGCCGAGGTCGACACGGTGGAGCCGTCGACCAGGTCCTCCACGAAGGAGAGGACCACGGCGCCGGACGTCGCCCCACCCGGCGGCACCTGCGCATTGCCGCCCGAAACGATGGCGGAGACGTCCGCACCGACCACCGCCTGCGTGTTGGCCAACTGGCCGACCGAGACGCTGCTGGCCGTGCCCTGATCGATGGTGCCGGCATCGAGCGCGAGCCTGTTTGTCGCATCGAGGCCCTGGCCCGCCGCCATGAGGATGTTGCGGTCGTTGGCCGCGCTGCCGCCGGTCAGGTCGCCCGCGACCGAAAGGCCGACAAGGTTTCCGCTGGCCTCCGCCGTAACGGCGCTTTCCAGAGACTGGTCGCTGAGCACGCCGAACGCCCCGGAGACTTCCGGCTGGGCGGCCGTCGAGTGGAACGGACGACCCGTAGCGTTAATGGGAACGTCGATGGCGGTGCCGGTCAACTCAGCAAGGTTCACGGCGTTGGCGTCCACCGACACGCTGTTGGTGGCCGTATTGCCGTAGCCGACGGCGCGCTGGGTGTTGCGCGTCACCGCCAGGCTGCTGCCCTCGACATGGGTGCCGGCGACCAAGCCGACCGACGCGCCGGACAAGGTGGAGGACGTCGGCGAGGTGTTGTCCACGGCTTGCACGCTGGCGATGCCGGCGCCCGCGCCCACCGTGTTGCCGTCGAGCGACAGCGCGTTGGTGCCCCGGTTGGCGAGCGCGACGGCTTCCTGCGTGTTCATCTCGGTGGTCAGCGTGCTGTCCGCGATCAGGGCGCGGGCCTGCCCGGTCAGGGCGCGCCGCGAATCGGCACCGAGGCCGATCTCCGAGTCCTCGTTCAACACGGTGAGCGTGCTGCCATAGTTCGCCTGAAGGCTGGCGATGGTGACGTTTCCGGTGGCGGTGACGTTGCCTTCATTGTCGATGCCGCCCGTGCCGCCCACCAGATCCGCATTCGCCGGGGTGACACCGCCCCCCGAATTCAGCGTGTTGGCGGCGAGCGCGACGGTCTGCGTGGCGTCGTTGCCGATGCCGGTCGCCGCGATGACGTTTTCGGAAACGGCGACCGCGCTCTGGCTGGTCACGCCCGCGGGGCCGGTGGGGCCGACATCGTCGGGCGCCGCGACGGCGGTGATCTCCACGCCGCGCGTGGTGGCCGACGCGGCGATACCGTCATTGGCCTGCTGGTTGGAGACGGTGACCGTGGCGTCGAAGGACGCCGCGTTCGCGCCGCTCGCCACCGCGCTCGACGCGCTGTTGGCGACGGTCCGCGAACTCGCCTCGTTGCCGGCCAGCGTGATGGTGCCCTCTTCCAGCGAGCGCACGAAGGCGGTGATCGCGCCGTTCTCGGTCGTGCTTGCCAGGGTGGGGGGCGTGGGGGCCGGCCCGTCCACATTGCCCTGGCTGCTCTGGATCACGAAATCGGCGGTCGAAGTGCTTTGAAGATCGCCGGTATCGGTGCCGATCGCGGAGCCGGGCGTGCCGGTGGTGCCCGGCCCGTCGACCGAGACGGCATCGCCGATCACGATGCGGTTGCCCGCCGTGCCGTTGCCGCCGTTCGCCTGGTTGCCGACCAGCGCGCTGGAGATGGTGTTGCCCTGCACCGACAGGCCGCCATTGAGCGTGTTGACGGCGGTGGGGGGACCCGCGTCACCCTCCACCCGCGCCGCGATGGTCGAATCGCTGTTGGTCGCGGACGCCGAGGACGCCACATTGCCTTGCAGGTTGGTGAGCACCGCAGAGCCCGCGAAGGTCGGCGCGCCGCCGGCCTGGATGTCGATCGTGCTCGCCGCCATGTTGCCGGTGAGCGCTGCGCCGATCGTGTTGGCGTCGAGCGTGGGCGAACTGTCCACATCGTTGTCGAAGGTGGACGACAGCGTCAGCGAGATGCTGTTGCCCGGCTCGGCCGGTGCAGGGCCGACCGCCGGTTCGGCGTTGACCGATGCGCCAAGGGTGACGCCCTGATTGGCCTGGACCGAGGTGGCGACCACGGTGCCGTCGGCGTCGAGCAGGTTCGCCGCGGTCCCGCTATAGTCGATGGCGGATGAGCCCTGCGTGGCCGACGCATAGCCGCTGGGGATCGCGCCGGCGAGCACGGTGGTGCCCGCATTGCCGGTCGCCACGGCCTCGATCCTGTTGGCGCTGTTGACGGCCGTGCCGGAGGTGAAGTCGGTCAGGTTGATGGAGAACGAACTGTCGATCACCGACGCCGTGACGTTCCCGTCCGTGGCATTGCTCGCCACGCCGAGCGCGGCGGCGCCATCGTTCACAGGCGACGGCGTGCCGTCGTCGATCAGCGACAGGTCCAGCGCATTGGCGAAGGTGTTGGCCGTCGCGTTGGCGTTGATGATGTTGGCGGTGACGGTGTTGGTCGTGCCGGCCTGCGTGCCGGTGACCGTCTGGCTGCCCTGCGCGCCGGTGACCGTGGCGGTGATCGCCTGGATGTTGGTGACCGGCGAATTGACGGTCAGGTGCCCGGTGGCGATGGGATTGGTGAGGGCCTGGTCCACCACCCTGGTTTCGGCGGCATGGGCGCCGCCGGCCATCAGGGCCGCGATGACGGTGGTTCCGGCACCGCCGAGAAGCCTTGTCCTGGTTGCGTTCGTCCTGGTTGCTTTTGTCCTGGTTGCCTTCGCCATTGGAGCGCTCCCTGTGAGTTGGCTTCGGATCCGCATACGCGCTTCGAAAACATGCCCCGAAGAGACGGGAAGGGGACGGTACGAGGGGGCGCCACCCCCTTCCCGGAACCGACCGCGGCGGGGCAAGGCCACGGCCGGTGTTTGGTGTCGCGACCCTTAGCGGGACACGCGGGCGATCGCGTTCGAGACGCTGTTGCCCGTGGCCGACGCCGACACGCTGTTGCCGGTCAGGGCAAAGGACGAGCCGGAGACGGGATTGACGGAGCCCACGCCGGAGGTGGCGCTCAGTCCGGCGGAGGCCAGGGCCAGCGCGGCACTGGTCACCGTGGACGTGATGCCGGCGGTGTTGGTCTGGCTGCTGCCGATGGCCGCCGTCGGGCTGCCGGTGTTCAGGCCCACCAGCGAGACGCGGTTGACCGCGCTGTTGCCCAGTGCTTGCGCCATCACGCTGTTGCCGCGTAGCGACACGGTGCCGTTGGTGACGTTGGCACTGCCGCCGGTGGCGTTGGGATCGGCGTTGAGCGCGATCCGGTAGACAGCATTTTCGCTGCCGGCCGAAACCGCTCCTTCGTTGAGCTGCACGTTGAGCGCGGCATAGGTCGCGTCCACGGCAAGCCTCGACGGATCGATGCCCGAGCCCGCATTCGGGGCCTGCGCGGTGGCGTAACCCGCCCCGGCCACGGCTTCGAGCGTGTTGACCGCGCGGTTGCCGCGGGCCAGCGCCTCGGTGCTGTTGCCTTCCATCGCCACCGTGCTGTTCGACAGCGCGCCCGCCGCATTGATGGCGGGCGTCGCACCGGTGTTCTCAACCGTGCCGGCCAGCGTCAGCGCGACGTTCGAGGTGGCGGTGGCCTCCACGGCGGCCTCGCTCGCTTGCAGGTTGGAGACGCCGCCATTGGCCGTCAGCGACGATGCGCCGTTGAGGGCCAGGGTGTTGGTGGCGCGGTTGGCGGACGCCTCGCTGTAGGTGGCGTTGCCGTTGGCGACCAGCGTGCTGTCGACGAGGCCGGTGGTCGCCTCCGCCGCCGCCTCGTTGTTGGCGATCGACGTGGTGGCCGCGCTGGTCACGCTCGTTTCCGCCGCCTGCGCGTTCTGCACCAGATGGTCGGCCACGGCGAGGAGCGGGCCGGTCCCGGTGAAGCCGAGATCGGCATTGGCCGGCGCGGCGGTGAGCGTGCTCACCGAGCCGCCGGACACCGTTGAGGCGTTGGTGGCGTCGTTGAGCACGCCGAGCGCCGTGTTGGTGTTGGACGACATGTCCACGCTGGACGTGGCGACCGCCGCCGGCGCGCGCACGTCCATGCCCGCCGTCGCGTCGATGGCGGCATCGCCGCCCTGCCGCGAGAGCAGCGCCGAGCCGGCCGCGATGGCGTTGCCCTCCAGCGCGACCGCGTTGTCGCCCACATTGCCGACCGAGGTGGCGCGCACGCTGTTGCCGGCCACGTCGAGCGTCGTGCCCGAGATCGCGACATTGTCGCCATTCGCGATGTCGAGGGCGGGCGTGTCGACGGTGAAGGCGCCGTAGACCGTGCTCTCCAGCGTCTCGGCCGCGCCCTCCGTGCTCACCTGCTGCTCGCTGACCAGGGCATGGTCGACATTCTCAACAACCATCAACGCCAGCCCTTCCGGCGTGACAGTGCTGTCCGGGGCGTCCGTGCCGGTGGTGCCCGCGATGGTCGCCGCCTCGACCGACAGCGCATTGGCCGCGCTGTTGCCGGTGACCGCGCCGTTCACCCGGTTGCCGGCGACCGACAGGGTGGAGTTGGCGATGTCATTGCCGAAGGTGGCGATCCGCACGCCGCCGGTGGCCAGGGTGTCCGGCACGGTGGGAGCGGTGAGGGTCGGGAAGTTGCCGGTGCCTGTCGTAATCCCAGAGCCGGTACCGCTAGGCGGAACGTCGGCATCCGCGTTTTCTTGGGAGGTGGCGGTAATACCGGCCGCAGGGCGCGTCAAGATGCCCGGAGACGATTCCACCCAGCCCTCGGAGATCAGGTGCTGAATGGCCGCCTCTTGCGAAGTGCCGCCAACGGGTGTGATGCTGCTCGTATCGATGAACAGGTCGCCGCCGGTCCATGCGGTGCCAGTGTGGCTCAGATTCTGACCGGTGATGGTGTAGTTGAAATCGCCCCCTACACCCCCGGCCAGGCCCGGAGCGCCGACTGCGGTCGTGATGTCCGCGTCGGTGACCTGGACGTTCATCAAGCCGCTGTTGGTGGTGGCGTCGTTGGCCGCGATCGACACCGCGTTGGACGCGCGGTTGCTGGTGCCTTCCGCCGTCAGCACATTGTTGGCGGAGACGACGCTCGACCCGTCGATGGTCTGCGGGGTCGGGGGCGTCGTCGTGGTGGGGCCCGCATTCACCCCTTCGGAACCGAGCAGTGTGACGATGCTCGCCGAAGGCACGACACTGGACGGAGCGCCGGCCAGCGACGCGGTGACCGTGCCGTCGCCGGACTGGGCGTTGGTCAGGCCGAACGCGTTGGGGTTGGTCAACCGCGACGGCGTCGTAGTGGGGGGGCTCAACAACAGACCGGGAGAACCAGCGGCGACGTCGACGGTGTTGCCGGTGACGGCGAGCGTGTTGCTCGCCCCGCTGCCGGTGGCGACCGCCTGCACGGTGTTGGTCGAGGTCGAGACGGTGGAACCGTCGAGGTCGTCCTCCACGAAGGAGTAGACCACGGCGCCGCGCGCGGCGGTGCCCGCCGCCCCCTCGGTCCGCACCCGCGCATTGCCGCTGGCGACGATGGCGGACACGTCCGCGCCCGCGCCTTCCACCGCCTGGGTGTTGAGCAACTGGCCGACGACGGTGTCGCCGGTCTGTTCGAGCGTGCCGGCATCGAGCGCGATGGCGTTGCTCGCATCGAGGCCCTGGCCCGCCGCCATGAGGGTGTTGCGGTCGTTGGCCGCGCCGCTGCCGATCAGGTCGCCCTCGACCTCAAGGCCGACAACGTTCGCGCTGGCCGTCGCCGCGACGGCGCTTTCCAGCGACTGGTCGCTGAGCAGGCCGAACGCCGCGGTGAGGAGCGGTTGAGCGGCACTGGTGTGGAAGGGCTGCCCCGGGGAGGTGTCTAAGAACGTGGCGGCGACCCCGCCGCCCGCCGCGATGTCCACGCTGTTGGCGTCCACCGACAGGGTGTTGGCGGCCGTGCCGCCATAGCCGATGGCCTGCTGGGTGTTGCCCGTGACCGACAGGCTGCTGCCTTCGACATGCGTCGCGGCGACCGCCCCGGCCGATGCGCCGGACAGGACGGACGCGATATTCGAGCCGTCGTCCACGATCTGCACGCTGGCGATGCCGGCGCCGCCGCCCACCGTGTTGCCGTCCAGCGACAGGGCGTTGGTGCCCCGGTTGCCGAGCGCGACGGCCTCCTGCGTGTTCAGGTCGGCGGCCAGCGTGCTGTTCGCGATCCGATCCGGCAGGGGGCCCGCGCCCTCACGCGAATCGGCACTAAGGCCAACCACCGAGTTCTCGTTCGTCACGGTGAGCGCGCTGCTGTAGTTGGACTGAAGGTTGGCGAGGGTGGCATTGCCGAAGGCGGTGACGTTGCCGTCATCGTTTGTGCCGGCCGTGCCGCCGGTCAGGCTCACATTCGCCGGGGTGACACCGCCCCCCGAATTCAGCGTGTTGGCGGCGAGCGCGAC
>NZ_CFIFWG010000040.1:0-20450 GCF_984466335.1 Roseitalea sp.
CAACGGCGTGATCGGCCTGCACGCGACGGGCGGCTCGACCAACCACACGATCCATCTGATCGCCATGGCCGCCGCCGCCGGCATCACGCTCACCTGGGAGGACATCTCCGATCTGTCGGACGCGATCCCGCTTCTGGCGCGCATCTATCCCAACGGCCTGGCCGACGTGAACCATTTCCACGCGGCCGGCGGGCTGGGCTTCCTGATCCGCGAACTGGCCGATAGCGGCCTTCTGCACCGCGATGTGCGCACCGTCTGGGGTCACGGTCTCGACCCCTATATGATCGAGCCGGTGCTGGGCGCCGAGGACGGCACGGTCGCACGCCGCCCCGCGCCGAAGCGGTCGGGCAACGACAAGGTGCTGGCCCCGGTCGAAAAGGCGTTCCAGCCCAATGGCGGGCTGAAGATGCTGAGCGGCAATCTGGGGCGCAGCGTCATCAAGGTATCGGCGGTCAAGCCCGAGCGGCACGTCATCGAAGCGCCGGCGCGGATCTTCCACGACCAGAACGAACTGCTCGCCGCCTTCAAGGATGGCGCATGCGACCGCGACATGGTGGCGGTGATCCGCTTCCAGGGTCCCAAGGCCAACGGCATGCCCGAACTGCACAAGCTGACGCCGTCCCTGGGCGTTTTGCAGGATCGCGGCCACAAGGTCGCCATGGTCACCGACGGGCGCATGTCGGGCGCCTCGGGCAAGGTGCCGGCCGCGATCCACGTTACGCCAGAGGCGGTCGATGGCGGCCCGATCGCCAAGGTGCGCGATGGCGACATGGTGCGCGTCGATGCCGTCAACGGCACGCTCGAAGTGCTCGTCGACGCGGCTGAGTTTGACGCCCGCGCACCGGTGACCGCCGATCTGATCGACAACACCCATGGCATCGGGCGTGAGCTGTTCGAGACCTTCCGCCGCATGGCGAGCCGCGCCGACCAGGGCGCCAGCGCCTTCGCGCCGATTCCGACACCCTCCGAGGAGCCCGGAACGCACACGCGGCCAAGCCGGCCGGTCGATGTGAAGATGGCCGAAGACGCCTTCCGGTGAGCGCCCATGCCCGGTTTCGGCGCGCCGGCCATGCCGCATGCATGGGCCGGACCGGCGCGGCGCCGAACGCGACCCGCCAGTTCCGGAGCGCCTTGGCTTTTCGTTGAAATCGCTCAAGCGCTCCAAGGGCGCGTTCAACCGCAATTGCCGAGACGAAGCCGGCTCCCGCCCCGGATCGGGTCCGGGGCGGGCATCTCGCTGCGATTGCCTAATGGCCCGAATGATCCATCTCGCCATGGCCGCCGCCCAGATGCTCGCGGATCCGGGCAAGGCTCTCCACATTGAAGACCACCTCCACGTCGCCGGCCTTCTCGAAGGTCAGCGTGGCGGGCAGTTCAGCGCCTTCCTCAAGCGTTTCATTGAGCTGCATGAACATCACATGCAGTCCGCCGGGCATCAGGGTGACGGTCTCGCCGGGCGGGATTTCGATGCCGCCCGCGATCTCGCGCATCCGCATGACGTCGCCGTCCATGACCATCTCGTGGATTTCGACCTTGCCGGCGAAGGCGGCAACACCGCCGATCAGCCGGTCGGCCTCGTCGCCCTGGTTGCGGATCGTCATATAGCCACCCGAGACCGGCGCGCCGGCCGGCGTCGCGCGGACGACGGGATGGTCGATATGCAGCGCGCCGACCCGGTAGTCATGGGCCATGGCGACACCCGTCATCATAAGCGCGGTGGCAGTGGAAAGGATCGTTGCCTTCATGGTCTTTTCTCTCGTCAATGGCGGCGCGCCGGAGTGGCCGGGGCTGCCGCATGCATCATCTGTCGTTTTTGAACCGGATCAGACGAGGCGCCCGGGGGGACCACGCGGCGAGGCGGTTCCATGGCGGACCGGGCGGATCGACGGTTCGGCGCGCACCGGAAAGGCCGACAGGATCGCGCCGCCATGCGCCCAAGCGCGGGGAGCGGGCGCGCGGGCGGGCGGCATGGCGCCGCCGGCGATCAGGCAGAATTCGCAGACCGCGCCCGAGGCGGCCCGATCCTCACCGGGCAGACAAAAGACCGGAAGGGTCCCGTCGGGCAGCGTATATTGCGCAAGCTGAAACGCGCTCATGCCGGACGGCGCCGGCCCGGCCGGCCGGTGCGCGAACGCTGCCGCGACCAGCGCGACGATCAGCGCAAGGCGCATGGCCATCGCGGTCAAGGGCGGGGCACGGCGGACGCGCAACGGGAACATGATCCCTCAATGACCGAAAAACGCCGCGCCGCGCAAGCATTTCGCACGCCGTGCGTCAGCCGACCGCATGCCGTGCGACATCAGAAACTCTTGCGCCGCTCGTCGCTGGGCGCGCGGCCGAACTGCATGCGGTAGCTCTGGGCGAAATAGGAATGGGACGTAAAGCCGGTCGACAGGGCCACTTCCAGGATCGGGATGTTGGTCTGGCGCAGAAGCTGCCGCGCCCGTTCCAGACGCAGGGTCATATAGTAGCGGCCCGGCGTCGAGGCCAGGTGCTTGAGAAAGAGCCGCTCCACCTGGCGGACCGAAAGCTGGACCGACCGGGCCAGTTCGCCCGCCGACAGGGGTTCCTCCAGATTGTCGGCCATCAGTTCGGTCAACCGCTTGAGCTTTTCGGACTTGCCCGTCAGATCGGGTTCGCGGCCGATGCGCTGCCGGTCCTCATGGCTGCGGATGCGTTCATACTGGAAATTGTTGGCCACCTTGTTGGTGATCTCGGCGCCGAAGTCGGCGCGCACGATTTCGAGCATCAGGTCGATGCCGGTCGTGCCGCCCGCCGCCGTATAGCGCTTGCGATCGATCTCGTAGACGTTCGAGGTGCACTCGATATGCGGAAAGGCTTCGCGGAAACCGGCGCGGTTCTCCCAGTGGATCGTGCAGCGATGGCCTTCGAGCTGGCCGGCCAGGGCGAGGATGTGGCTGCCCACGGACAGAGCCCCCAGGCTGGCGCCGCGCCGGCCGAGCGTGCGCAGGGCGTTGACGATCTTCTGCCGACCGGGAAAATCGAGCGTTGCGGAGGCGACGACGAAGATCAGGTCGGCCGGCGGGATCGCCCCGACCGAATGGGTCGGATTGAGCGTCAGCCCGTTGGACGCCCGCACCGGCTCGCCGTCATGGGAAAGCGTCGACCAGCGGTAATAGCCGGTCCCGGAGATGACGTTGGCGGTGCGCAGGACATCGATCACCGCCGAAACGCAGAACATGGAGAAGTCCTCGGCGAGGATGAAGGCAAAGTGCCGCGACGGCGTGTCACTGGTCATCGCATCGGGTCTGCGTAAGGCGTCGAACGACGGGCGACACTGACGGCAAAGCTTCAGTGGCGCAAGCCCCCGGCGCCGGCCCGGTGCCAGCCTCAGAAAACCGGCGGCGTCCTGCCGGCCGCGCGGTGGGCGGCCGCGCACGCATTGGCCATCAGCATGGCGATGGTCATCGGGCCGACGCCGCCCGGCACGGGCGTGATCGCGCCGGCGACCTTTTCGGCGCCGTCGAAGTCGACATCGCCGACGAGCCGCGTCCGGCCCTCGCCCTTGTCGGGGGCGGGCACGCGGTTGATGCCCACATCGATCACGGTGGCGCCGGGCTTGATCCAGTCGCCCGCGATCATCTGGGGTCGGCCGACGGCGGCGATCAGCACATCCGCCGTCCTGCACAGGCCGGGCAGGTCGCCGGTGCGCGAGTGGGCGACGGTGACGGTGGCGTTGGCGGCGAGCAGCAGGTTGAACATCGGCTTGCCGACGATGTTGGACCGGCCGACCACGACCGCGTTCCTGCCCGACAGGTCGGGGCCCAGAACGCTCTCGATCAGAACCATGGAGCCAGCGGGCGTACAGGGCATAAGGGCGGTTTCGGTCTCGCCCGTCGACAGCTTTCCGACATTTTCGAAATGGAAGCCGTCGACATCCTTGTCCGGGGCGATTGCCTGGATCACCGCGCCCGCATCGATGTGGCCGGGCAGAGGCAATTGCACCAGGATGCCATGGATCGCGGGATCGGTGTTGAGTTCGGCGATCAGCCCGAGCAGCGCCCCCTGGCCGGTGTCCGCGGGCAGCGCGTGCTCGACGGACAGGAAGCCGCAGGCGCGCGCCGTGCGGCCCTTGTTGGCGACATAGACCTTGGATGCCGGATCCTCGCCGACGATCACCACGGCAAGGCCGGGCCTCACGCCGGTCCGTTCGCGCAGCGTGTCCGACGCCGCCTTGACTTTTGCCGTAACGTCGGCGGCCACCGCCTTGCCGTCAATGATCCGTGCCATGAAGGTCCCCGTTCCGTTCAGGGGCATAAAGCAGAAAGGGTGCCGCGCGCGAAACCGTTTTTGCGCCTCAAACCGGCGTTTTTCGGCCTGACGCCGGGCTGTGCCGGCGCACATTGTCGCGCCGTACCGCCAGCGCGTCGACCACCGCGCGTATATCGTCGATCGACTGGCGCAGCATGTCCAGTTCACCCGCCGGCGCGGGCGTCGGGGGCGCCTCTTGCGGATAGGGCGGTTGCCAGTGCGGGGCCTGCGGCACCGGTGCGGCATAGGACGCGCCCGGTAGGGGAGGATAGAGGCCGTCCTGCGGCCGGTAAGCCTCCGCGGGGGGCTGGGGCATGGGTTGCGAAGCGAGCGGCGAAGGTGCGTAGCGATAGCCGGGATAGGGGGCGCCCGTTTTCCGCCCTGCGTTGCGGGTCGGGTCGGGGTCGTGGGGCGGCGCCGCACGAAGACCGCCGCCCAGCGCCTCGAAGCTGACCGCGTTCCTCAGGCCGGCGATCACGGCAAGGCCCAGCCCGACGAGCAGGCCGGCCAGCGTGAAGGCCGCCGCGATGGTGCGACGCGAAACCGATGAAGCGGCCAGGGGCGGCTCGGCTCGGGAGAGGGTGGCGGCATTGACCGCGCCCAGCGCGCCGATCTCGCCGGTTTCCCCGGCGCGCAGCAGCGCGTTGCTGTAGATCGCCCGAGCGGCCTCGGCCTCGGCCTGCAGGTCGCGCAGTCCGACGAGCGCCTCGCTCTGATCGGTCTTGGCCGCCTTTGCGCGGGCGACCCGGGCGGCCAGTTCCTGCTCGGTCCGCACGGCGCGGCGCAGTTCCGACCGGGCGCCCTGGACGATGCGCCCGAGTTCGGCCGCGATGTCCTGGCGGGCGGCCTCGATGGCCGCCCTGGCGGCGGCGAGACGCGGATGGCGCGGGCCGAGCTGGTTTTCGAGCCGGGCAGCGGTCTGGCGCAGCGAGGCATGCTGGGCGTGGAACGTCGTCAGGGCGGGCGTGTTCAGGTCAATCGGCACGGAGCCGGCGATCGCATCGTCGATCGTGACCGTGCCCGCATCCTCGGCCTTGGAGCGGGCGCGTATGGTCGCCCCGCGCGCCTCGGCCAACTGGTCGCTGGCCGAGACCAGATCGTCGTCGCTCAGAAGTCGGCCCTGCGCGCTGACGAGACCGTTCTCGATCCGGAAATCCTCGATGCGCCGCTCCGCCCGTTCGACATTGGCCTGCAATGCGTCAAGACGGCCGGTCAGCGCGCTGTTGGCGCTGATGGCCTTGCCTGCGCTGATCGAGGCCTGCTCCTCGACGAACACCCGCGTGACCTCGTTGGCGAGCGTGGCCGCCTTGCGGGGCGCGCGCGCCTCGACGCCGATCGTGACGACGAAGGTGCGCGATGTCCGGTCGATATCGATCGCATCGCGCAGGTTCTCCAGCGTGGTGCGGTCGTTCGTTTCCACCGGGGCCTCGTCGCCGAACAGAGAGGAGATGACGCCGAAACCGTCCGTCAGGCCAATGCCGCGACCGGCCGAGCCGTTGAATTCGGGATCCTGATCGAGATCGGTCGCCTCGATCACCCTTTCGAGGACGGCGCGCGAGCGAACCAGCGACAGCCGGCTGTCGACGATCGCCAGCGCCGCCTCGTTGGCCAGAAACTCCCGCTCCAGGTCGCGGCCGACAAGCTGGATCTCGCGCGGATCGATCAGCACCTCCGAGTAGGCGGTGTAGCGGTGCGGGGTCGACAGGGCGACGAGAACGCCGATGAGCGCGCCGGCAAGGGTGCACGCAGCGATGATGAACCGCCACCGCCAGATGGTGGCGAGCATGGCCACAGGGTCGATCAGCGCGGCGTCCGGGGACCGCGTGCCGGCAGGCCCGCCGCCATCGGTGGCTGCCGGCGCATCGGTCCGGCCCGTTCGGCCGCCCGCCTTCGGCGCCGTACCGTCTTGCGTCTTCGCCAAGGCCGCGAGCAGCGCGTTGGAGCCGTGCCCGCCCCGTCGCTCCCGCGCCGCCCGATGCCGGTCGCGACGCTCGGCGCCGTCGTCGCGCCCTTTGCGGCGCGCGCGCGCCAGCAAGGACAAGGGTGCGCCTGAGGAGGCTGGATCGAACATGATGGCCCGCACGCAAATCTTCTCGGTCAGCCAATTCTGGCCGAATGTGTGAACGCACGCTAAACGGGCGTGGGAAACAAATGGTTAATTTCCGCAACCGTACGCGGACAGGGTCGGCACACGCCGCGCGCGGGCCGGTAGCCGCCCGAAAAACGCGATCTTAAGCGTTCCGTGGGACGCTCGGATCATGAAAATGGCCTTCTGGAACGGCGCGCCGGGCGCCATGGCGCACCGCGACGCCGAAACCGCCGCAGCCCTTGCGGGCAAATATGCGCGCGCCTTCTCCGGCGACGGCGCGCGGGTCTTCATCCAGCTTCTTTACTTCTATCTCGTCGCCAACACGCTGACGATCGCCGAATTCGGCCTGTTCGCCACCGCGTCCTCGGTCGGCATCGTGCTGTCGCGCCTTGCCGGTTTCGGGTTCATGTCGCCGCTCTACCGCATCGCGACGGTCAAGCCGCACCTGATCGGCGCCTATACGGGCGGCTACATCGCCGCCCTCGCCCTGTCGCTGCCGCTCGTCGCGCTTGTCGGCCTGCTCGCCTATCTGGGCCTGTTCGCGGGCACGGTGCCGCTGGCCGCCTTCGCGATGATCGTGGCCAGCGAAGTGCTCGCATGGCGCACGCTCGAAGTTGTGATCAACGTCAACAAGGGGCTCGAACGGTTCGGCCGCGCCTCGATCGCCATCGTGTTCGGCTTTTCGGTCAAGGCGCTCGCCGCGCTCGCCCTTGCCCTGTCGCCCGCGCCCGACCTTGTGCTTTGGGCGCGGATCTACCTGATCGCGCAGGCGGGTATGGCCGTGACCGCCATCGCCCTGTTCTATCCGCGCGCGAGGCTGCGCCTGCCGCTGAAGCTCTTCGGCCGGCGCATGCGCGATGCGCTGTCGGCCGGCGGGGCGGAGATCCTGTTCTATCTGCAAAACGAACTGGACAAGATGATCGTGCTCTTTTTCGGGGGGCCGGCCGCCGCCGGCCTTTACGCCATCGTCATGCGCCTGGTCGACCTGACGGCGATGCCGGTGCGCACCTTCTCGACGATCCTGACCCAAAGGCTAATGCGCCGGCCGCAACTGCTTTCGGGCGTGCGCCTGCGCGTTGCGTTCGAGGGCGGCATCTTCGCGCTGTCGACGCTGGGCCTTCTGGCGATGGTGCTCGTGTTCCAGATCGAGCCGGACATACTCGGCGACAATGTCGCTCGCGCCGCACCGTTCCTGATCGCGGTCCTGTTCGTGCCGGCGCTGCGCAACCTGATCGAGTATCAGGCCGAACTCCTTTATGCCCGCGGGCAGACGGTGACGCGTCTCGTGCTCCATGCGCT
This sequence comes from Roseitalea sp., assembly GCF_984466335.1. Classification (NCBI taxonomy): domain Bacteria; kingdom Pseudomonadati; phylum Pseudomonadota; class Alphaproteobacteria; order Hyphomicrobiales; family Ahrensiaceae; genus Roseitalea; species Roseitalea sp. Next base: position 7,661 of record NZ_CFIFWG010000040.1, read on the forward strand.
CGTCGGCGGGCTCAAGGCGGCGCTGATGAGCGTTCTTCTGGCGCGCGGCATGGAGGCGGGCGACTGGCTCGTCTGGATCAACGCCGTCTTCGCCCTGCTCTATGCGGTTTCGTTCGCGGTCACCTATCGGGCCATGGCCCGGCCGGCCATCCGCGTCTGACGGCGGGCGGTTCAGGCGACCGCAGCCCGCCCGCCCAGGACGGCGGCACGGAAGCGCTCGGGCTCCATCGCGACGAAGGACTGGACGCCGACGCCCACCTGGGACGCGTCGAGGCCGTCGATCATGTCCCCAAGCTCGGCATCGGTCGGCGCCGGGTCGAACCAGCGTATGGCGCAGCTCGGCGTGTCCACGACCGCGTGGCCGGCGCCGCCGAGGACACCGTCGACGTAAGCGCCGTAGAGCATGCACTCGGAGAACTTGCGCGTCCGGCCGATCACCGCGATCCAATGGCGGCCGTGCAGGCGCTGCATGCGCGCGCACATGTCGAGCACCGTCCGGCGCCTCCAGCCGATGAACTGTCCGACATAGTCATGGTCCTGGCGGCGGTCCTGAGCAATGCCGAGCGCGCGGCCGGCATGGGCCGCCCACCGCATATGGTCTCCGATCCGCGCCACTTGCGCACCGTGGTCGCGCCGATAGAGCCGCATGGCGTCGCCGGCCCACATGTCCGACAGGTCGTAGGGTCGCACGAACGCGGTGTCGGAATCGCAATAGAGCAGGCCGTCATCGTCGACCAGGCCGGCGATCGCGATGCGCTTGATCTGCTGGACGTGCCAGCCGTGCAGCGGCAGCGTGAAGGGGCTGACCCACACGCGCCGCCCGCCCGGCGACAGGGCCGCCGGCATCCGCCGCAGCCATGACGGCAGAAGGGCCGCCTCGGTGATCACGCGCCGCCGGGGGCCTTCGAGGCGGCGGAACAGGGCCTCGTCGACGGTGTCGACGAGCAGATAGTGGGTCGTATAGCCGGTCACGTGCCGGTCGATGGTCTCGCACAGGATGGCGCAGCGCTCGAAATCGGGCGCGTGGGAGGCGGTGACGATGGCGTTCGCGCGGCTCATGCCCGACCCCGCGCGCCCGTCGCGCCGAACCCGGCCTTGCGGCGAAGGAGCCGCACCAGGAAAACCGGATTGCCCAGAAGGTAGCGCCGCCAAAGACGCCCCGGTTCGCGGGCGAGCCGGTGGACCCATTCCATGCGCAGGCGGCGGACCCAAACCGGGGCCCGCGGCACCATGCCGGAGGCGAAATCGAACAGGGCCCCCACGCCGATCGCCAGCGTGCAATGGTCCTGCGTGATGTGCCGGGCGATCCACGTCTCCTGGCCAGGGGCGCCGAGCGCCACGAGCAATATGTCCGGCTTCCATTCGGACAGGGCGGCGAGCAGGGCGCGCTGGGCGTCCGCACCGACATATCCGTGCGCCATCGCGCGATAGTCGTGACGTGCGTCAAGGGCCGCAAGGCCGGCCGCGGCGCGCTCGGCGATGCCCGGCTTCGCGCCGTAAAGGCCGACCTTGAGAGGAGCGGGCGCGGTAGCCAGAAGGGCCGGCACGAAATCGGTGCCGTTCAGATTGGCCAGGAAGCGGCGGCCATGGAGCACCCACGCCGCGATGTCGACGCCGATGCCGTCGGGCAGCACGATGCAGTGCTCAAGCACGGCGCGAAAGGCAGGATCGCTCGCGGCCAGGTTGGCGCCGTGCGCGTTCAGGAACGCGATCCGCCGGTGCGTGCCGCTGGCGATGTCGGCATGGAGCGCGGCCAGCGCCGCAGCGCGCGTGACATCGCGCACCTCGACGCCGAGTATATCGCGGCTCAGGGCGGCTTCGTTCCACGGTTCTGATGCGGCGATGTCGGTCATGGCGATCCCGTCCCGCGGACCGACCGGAGCGCCGTGGCGATGACCGCGTCCATGCGCGCAAGCTGGCCGTGCCGGAACGCAGTGCCGTCCAGGTCGGCCACGGCGCCGGTTCCGTGCGCGGCGACCTGTTCGGCCAGCGCCGCCGCAAAGCCGGCCGGCTCGGCCTCGACGCGGACATTGGCCGGCACCCGGGCGATGCCGCGCACCGAGGACGGGGTCGCCACGGCCGGCAGGCCAAGTTCGAACGCCTCGATCGTCTTGAGCTGCACACCGGTGCCCGCGCGGGCCGCCAGCGCCATCACGCGGCACTGGCGCTGGAACCGCTTGGCGTCGATGACGCGGCCGAGGAAGCGGACGCGCGCGTCCCGCCTTGGAAAACCGGCCGGCAACGCTCCCGCGACGGCCACGCTTGCCCATTCCGGCATGAGCGGCATGACCTCTTGCAGGAACCATTCCAGTCCGACCCGGTTGGCCGCCCATGTCCAGGTACCGATCAGCCCCACATCGAAGGCCGGCACGCGCGCGCCGGCGGCACCGTCCGGCGCCGGCATGGCCAGCGGCAGGACATCGGCCCGGCACGAACCGGCAAGGCCGAAGGCGGCGCGGTCCGCTTCGCTCAGCGTCAGCACATGGCGCGCGCCGGCGATCAGCCGCGTCTCCAGCGCTTCGAGAAGGCGCGCCTCGCGCCGATAGGCGAGGCGCTCGACGACGCTGCCGGCATGGTGGGCCGACTGCCGCGCCGTCTCGTGCTCCACATTGTGCGCGACGAACATGTAGGGGCCGGCGGTCAGCGCCTCTTCGAACGCGCCGACAAGGGCCGTCGCGTTGACGACCAGGGCGTCGAACGGCGCAAGCCGCCCCAGCGCCGCGCGCACCCGCTCGGGGGATGCCGTTCGGAGCTTGGCCGAGGCGAACGGAATGCCCGCGCGCATCGCCGCGGCAAGCCAGCCAAGCTTCCGGCGTGTCGAAGCGCGGTCCGTCCCGAGGTCGACCGCGCCAAGGCTTAAGGTGTCATCGGGTTCCGACAGGGTGCTTTGCGGCCATTGAAAACCGAGATGCGTCACCCGCGCGCCGGCGCGGCGCAGCCCGTCGGCGATCGCGGCATTGGCGATCTCGAAGCCGCTGGCGGGCGAACCGCACGGCACCAGGGAAGAAGCAAGGATCAGATGCATAGGGGAACCGCAACAATATCGCTGGGCCAGCCTGCACGCGGACCGGTTAAGGTCCGTTGAAGGTTCCGTGTCCAATCGAGATGGTGATGGTGAACCTATCCTTAACGGCTTTGTGGTCGGCTAGCGCGCAAAGCGTCCCCCGGGCGCAGCCGGACGCCCATGAAACAAAGACTGGCCGATTCCATCTCGCTTGTGGCGCAGACGCCGGACATCGATCCGGCGTCGGTCGACATCGTGGTCACGGTGCCGACGTTCCGGCGCCCCGCCCACCTGCTGCGGACGCTCGACAGTCTGGCGGCGCAGCGGACCGCGCGCGAAGTCGCGCTCATCGTCATCGAGAACGAGGCCGAAGAACGGGCCGGAGCTGTCGCGGCCGGCCCGAGATTCGCCGACGGAACCTATCGCGGCCTCGTCGTCGTGGCCCATGAGCGCGGCAATTGCCGTGCCTACAATGCCGGCTGGTTCACCGCGCTGGCGCGCTTTTCCCACTTCGCCTATCTGGCGGTGATCGACGATGACGAGATCGCTCCGGCCGACTGGATAGAAAGGCTCGTCGCCGCCGCCCGGCGACACGAGGCCGCCCTTGTCGGCGGGCCGCAATGGCCGGTCTTTGCGGGCGCGCCGAACCCGCGCTGGACGCGCCATCCGGTGTTTGCGCCCCATTACCGTGCGAGCGGGCCAGTGCCAGCGCTCCATTCCTCCGGCAATCTGCTGATCCGCCGCGACGTGCTCGAAGCCATGGAGCGGCCCTTTCTCGATCCTGTGTTCGACTTCACCGGCGGCGGCGACAGCGACTTTCTGCGCCGCGCGCGCGGCAAGGGCTTCGCGCAGGCCTGGTGCGCCGAGGCCGGCGTGCATGAAAGCGTGCCCGAAAGCCGCGTAACACGCGCCTGGATCCGCAGGCGCGCCCTGCGCAACGGCCAGCTTTCGGCCCTGATCGAACATCGCAGCCGCACCGATCAAAGGTTCGGGCGCGCGATCACCATCGCCCGGTCGCTGGCGCTGCTGGCCGCCGCGCCGGTGCGCGCGGCGCTCGGCCTGGCGCGCACCGGCGTCGCGCTCAACGCGCTCTATCCGGTCCACATCGCGCTCGGCCGCCTCCTGTCCGAATTCGGCTATGCCAATGAGCAGTACAGAAACCCTGCCGACTGAACGGCGCGCCGCCGCGCCGGCCGTCACGCCCGACGCCCTGCGCGCCGCGCTGGCCATGGCGGTGCTGGCATTGATATGGATCTCGCTGCGCCCGTTCGATGCCGGCCAGCCCTTCGACGGCAGCGCGGCGGGCTTTGCGCAGCGCGGCCTTCTGATGAACCAGCTCGGCTATTCGGCGATGGCCGTACTCGTCCTTGCGACGCTGGTATCGCTGACCGACCGGCGCATCCTGAGGCGCTTCGTGTCGGCCGGCTGGCTTTTGATGACGGGAATCGTCGTCGCCTCGGCCTTCACCGACGGGTCGCACAATGAGTGGCGCGCGGTGACCTTTTCGCTGATCGGCACCGCGTTGGCCGCGACCATGACGCTGCTGCCGGCCAGCGCGCGCGATTTCGAGACCGTGCTGAAGACCGTCTCGCTGGCTCTGCTGGGCCTTTGCTATGCCGGGCTCGTGCTCGACCCGGACGCGGCGATCCACCAGGCGCGCGAACTGGAAGCCCAACATGCCGGCCTCTGGCGCGGCGTCTTCTTCCACAAGAACATCGCCGGCCCGGTGATGGTGATGGTCGGCTTCGGCGGCATCTTCCTGATCCGGCGCGGGCATTTCTGGGGCGGCGGCGCGGTCGCCGCCCTCGCCTTCCTGTTCACGCTGAACGCCGGCTCCAAGACCGCGCTCGCCCTCGCCCCGATCGTGGTCGCGATCGTGCTGCTTCCGGCGCTGGCCGGCCTGCGCCCGCTCGCCGCGATCGCCGCCGTCGGCGCGGTCGCCGGCGCCCATGCGTTCACGATCGGAACCGTGTTCGTGCCGGGCCTGGACGCCGTGCTCCGCGCGTTCCACGAGACGACGACATTCACCGGCCGCACGGTCATCTGGGATTTCGCCCGCGACTATATGCTCGCCCGCCCGTGGACCGGCTATGGCTTTGAGGGCTTCTGGGGCACGTCCGTCCTGCGCGGCGCCGAACAGCCCTTCGACAGCGCGTGGGACCCGCGCGGCATCGTGCATGGCCACAACGGCTTTCTCGACACGCTGCTGTTCTTCGGCCTGCCCGGCCTGTTCGCGATGATCTGGCTCGTGGTGCTGGCGCCGGCGGTCGACTATGTCCGCGCCGGCCGCCGCGCCGGCAACGGCCCGCTCGCCGACTTCTTCTTCATGGTGATCGTCTTCGCCGTGCTGACCTCGGCGCTCGAAAGCTTCTATTTCCGCCGCGCCGACCCGATCTGGCTGACCATGGTGATGGCGCTGGCCGGTCTCAGACTGTGCGCCCGCATGCCGCTGCGCGGCTGACCGGCAGGGGCCCGGACGCGCAATCGCGCGCGCGTCCCTTGCCTTGGGCCACAGCCCGTTGCAGGTTCGCGCCCGCAATGCCCAATGCGGGGACCGCACCTTGATGTCACAGCCGACAAACGTCGTACTCGCCGGATGCGGCAATATGGGGTTCGCCCTGCTGCGCGGCTGGCTGACGGCGGGAACGCTCGCGCCCGGCGATGTGCACGTGGTCGAGCCGCTCGATGCCTTGCTGCTGCGCGCGGCCGACCGGGGCGTCAAAACCTATTCGGCCGCGTCCGCCCTGCCCTGCGACCTGATGCCGGACATCGTCGTCTTGGCGGTCAAGCCGCAGGCGATCGGCGAGGTGATCGGCGACTATGGGCGCCACGCGCAGCCCGGCCGCGCAACGACGTTCGTCTCGGTCGCCGCCGGCGTGCCGATCGCCCGCCTCGAACGGGCGCTGGCGCCCGGCGCGCCGATCGTTCGCGTCATGCCGAACACGCCCGCGGCGGTCGGCGAAGGCGTCATGGTCATGTGCGCCAACGGCCAGGCGACCGAGCGGCAGCGCCAGACCGTCAGACGCCTCATGGCAGCCAGCGGCGAGGTCACCGAGATCGACGACGAGGCGCTGATGGACGCGGTGACCGCGATCTCCGGATCGGGGCCGGCCTATGTGTTCCACATGATCGAGGCGCTGACCGAGGCCGCGCGCGCCGTCGGCCTGCCCGACGAGATCGCCGCGCGCCTCGCGCTCCAGACCGTGCACGGCGCGGCGCGCTATGCCCGCCAGAGCGGCGAGGCGCCGGGCGCGCTGCGCGAGCAGGTCACCAGCCCGAACGGCACGACGGCGGCCGCGCTTGGCGTGCTGATGCGGCCGGACGGGCTGTCGGCGCTGATCGAGGAAGCCGTCAAGGCGGCCCGCGACCGCGCCGTGGCGCTCGGCAAATGACCGGCCGGCCAAAGGGCGCTGAAACCGGAACGGTCGCCCGCAGACGCTTGACGGCCCGGAACAGCCATTGCACAAGCGCGCCAATTGCCGGCACATTGTCGCAATTGTATCTTGGGGCCGGGTGAATCGCCGCATGATCGCAGTTGATTCCGTCTACAAGCAGTTCGGCGGCGTTCACGCCGTCGAAAACGCTTCCATACGGATCGCCAAGGGGTCGATCACCGGCCTGATCGGACCCAACGGCGCGGGCAAGACGACACTGTTCAACATCATCGCCGGCAATCTGAGGCCGACCGGCGGCACGATCCGGCTCGACGGCGAGGAGGTGACCGGCCTGCCGCCGCACGAACTGTTCGCCAAGGGCCTATTGCGCACCTTCCAGATCGCGCATGAATTCCCGACCCTGACGGTGCTCGAAAACCTTATGATGGTGCCCGGCGACCAGGCGGGCGAGCATCTCATGAACGCCTGGTTCGGCTGGGGCGAGGTGCGCCGGCAGGAGAAGGCGATCCGCGACCGCGCCATGGAGGTGATCGCCTTTCTCAACCTGACCCACCTGACCCAGGAACTCGCCGGCAACCTGTCGGGCGGCCAGAAGAAGCTGGTCGAACTGGGCCGCACCATGATGGTCGACGCCAAGGTGGTTCTGCTCGACGAGGTGGGCGCGGGCGTCAACAGGACCCTGCTCAACGAGATCGGCGATGCGATCGTGCGCCTGAACCGCGAGCGCGGCTACACGTTCTGCATGATCGAGCATGACATGGATTTCATCGGCCGCCTGTGCGACCCGGTCATCGTGATGGCCGAGGGCACGGTGCTGACCGAGGGAACGGCCGACCAGGTGCGCAACAACGAGCAGGTGATCGAAGCCTATCTGGGGCGCGGGCCCAGGAATGCGCCGGGCAGGCCGCGCGGCATCGGCGTCGAAGCCGGCGGGGGCGCCTGATGTATCTGGTCGGCGAGAACATGACCGGCGGCTATGGCGGCGCCGACATCATCACAGACTGCACGATCGGCGTCCGCAAGGGCGAGATCGCCGTGATCGTCGGACCCAACGGAGCTGGAAAGTCGACCGCCATGAAGGCGATGCTGGGCATGCTCGGCATCCGCAAGGGCTCGGTCCGGCTCGGCGACAAGGACATCACCGCGCTGACGCCGCAGGCGCGCGTGGGCGAAGGCATCGCCTTCGTGCCCCAGACGGGCAATGTGTTCACCGGCATGAGCGTCCAGGAGAACCTCGAAATGGGGGCGTATCTGCGCCGCGACGATATTCGCCGCACCATGGGTCAGGTCTACGAACTGTTCCCGGCGCTCAAGGAAAAGCGGCGGCAGAGCGCGGGCGAACTGTCGGGCGGCCAGCGCCAGCAGGTCGCCGTCGGCCGGGCGCTGATGACGCAGCCGTCGGTGCTCATGCTCGATGAGCCGACGGCCGGCGTTTCGCCGATCGTCATGGGCGAACTGTTCGACCGGATCATCGAGGTGCGCGACACGGGCCTTGCCGTGCTGATGGTCGAGCAGAACGCGCGCCAGGCGCTGGAGATCGCGGACCGCGGCTATGTGCTGGTCGGCGGCGTCAACTGGCGCGAGGGCACGGGCGAGGAACTGCTCGCCAACCCCGAAGTGCGCCGATCGTTTCTGGGGGGATGACCGCAATGCTTCCGGAGGCGACCGATATCCTCAACGCGCTCGCGCTGATGGGCAACTTCGTGTTCGTGCCCGCCATCACCTATGGCAGCCAGCTCGCGCTCGGCGCGCTCGGGGTCACGCTGGTGTTCGGCATCCTGCGGTTCGCCAACTTCTCCCATGGCGACATGATGGCTTTCGGCACGACCATGGCGATCCTGGGCACCTGGCTGCTCCAGGCGGGCGGCGTCACCGCCGGACCGCTGCCCACCGCGCTGATCGCCCTGCCGGCGGCAATCGCGATCACCGCCGTCCTCGCCATCGTCATCGACCGTTCCGTGTTCTCCTTCTACCGGCGCCGGCGCGCTGCGCCGGTGGTGCTGGTCATCGCCTCGGTCGGCGTGATGTTCATGCTGTCGGCCATCGTGCGCTTCATCATGGGAACCGACGAGCAGCGCTTTGCCGATGGCGAGCGGTTCATCATTCGCGCGCGCGAATTTCGCCAGATGACCGGCCTTGACGAGGGGCTGGCGATCCAGACCACGCAGGCGCTGACCGTCGCGATCGCCATCGTCACGGTCGCCGCCCTGTTCGTCTTCCTGCGCCGGTCGCGGACCGGCAAGGCCATGCGCGCCTATTCAGACAATGAGGATCTGGCGCTCCTGTCGGGCATCAACCCCGACCGGGTCGTCCTTGTCACCTGGATCATCGCGGCCGCGCTCGCCACCATCGCGGGCACCCTTTACGGCCTCGACAAGAGCTTCCGGCCCTTCACCTACTTCCAGCTTCTGCTGCCGGTCTTCGCGGCGGCGATCGTCGGCGGCATCGGCCAGCCGGTCGGCGCGGTGGTCGGCGGCTATGTCGTCGCCTTCTCCGAGGTGATGATGACCTATGCCTACAAGCGCTTCGTCACCCACCTGGTGCCCGAGGAGATGGCACCCGCCGGCCTGCTGCAATTCCTTGGCACGGACTACAAGTTCGCCGTCTCGTTCATCATCCTGGTGGTCGTGCTCATGATCAGGCCGACCGGCATATTCCGGGGAGCGGTGATCCGATGACCAACGCCGCCACCGGAAACGCCCCCGCAAGCGCAGACAATGGGCCGGACCGGCCGGCGCACGCCATCGTCGAACCGCGCACGGCGCCCTGGCGCGCGCCGCTGGCCTTCGCCGCCATGGGCGCGGCGCTGGTCGCCACCGGCCTCTTCCAGTCGCCCGCCGTGGCGCTGACGATCCTGAACATGAGCCTTGTTTCGGCCGTCATGGCGATGGGGCTGAACCTGCAATGGGGCTATGCGGGCCTGTTCAACGCCGGCGTGATGGGGTTTACGGCACTGGGCGGCGTGAGCGCCGTCATCATCGCCCACCCGCCCGTCTGGGAGGCGCTGGCGGCCGGCGGCCGCGGGCTCGGCCTGTCTTTCCTGATCCTGATGGCGATCGTCGCGACGGTCATGTTCCTGGCATCGGCCACGCGGGGGCGGACGCGCTCCTTGCTGATCTTTCTAACCGTCGTCGGCGGCTATATCGCGCTGCGCCCGGTCTTTGGGCAGGCCGTCGGGGCGGTCGAGGCCGTCGATCCGGCGCGCACCGGCTTCATCGGCGGGCTCGGCCTGCCGATCACCCTGTCCTGGATCGCCGGCGGCTTCGTTGCGGCGGGCGTCGCCTGGATCATCGGCAAGGTCGCGCTCGGCCTGCGCACCGACTATCTGGCCATCGCAACGCTCGGCATCTCCGAGATCGTCGTCTCGGTGCTCAGGAACGAGGACTGGCTGGCGCGCGGCGTCAAGAACGTCACCGGCCTGCCCCGGCCGGTGCCCTACGAGATCGAACTCCAGCGGGAAGCCTGGTTCGCCGATCTGGTCGCGCGCATCCATGCCGGCCGGCTCGACGCCATCGCCGATGCCGCCGCGCGCGACGAGGCGCTGCGTCAGTTCATCGTCGAGGGCGCGGGCCATTTCGTGAAGGCGGCCTATGCGGGCCTGTTCACGGTGGTGCTGGTGATCCTGCTCGCCCTTTGCGTGCGCGCGCTCAACTCGCCCTGGGGCCGGATGATGCGCGCGATCCGCGACAATGAGGACGCCGCCGCGGCGATGGGCAAGGACGTCACGCGCCGCCATTTGCAGGTTTTCATCCTCGGCTCGGCGATCATCGGCATTTCGGGCGCGATGATGACGACGCTCGACGGCCAGTTCACGCCCGGCACCTACAACCCGCTGCGCTTCACCTTCCTGATCTGGGTGATGGTCATCGTCGGCGGCTCGGGCAACAATCTGGGCGCGGTGCTGGGGGGCTTCGTGATCTGGTTCACCTGGGTGCAGGCGGAGCCGGCCGGCGCATGGATCATCGCGCAGGTCACGGCCAACATGGACCCGTCGACCGCGCTCCACCGGCACCTTCAGGACGTCGCCGCCCCGTTCCGCCTGTTCGTGATGGGTTTCGTGCTGCTCGTCTTCCTGCGCTTTGCGCCAAAGGGCATTCTACCCGAGAAGATCCGGCACAGTTGAGGCAGGCCCGCCGCCGTCGCGCCGGCCTGGCAGGTGCCGCGAAACGCTTGGCTACCGGAACGCTTGGCTACCGGACGGCGATGCATTTTCCACGGCCTTGGCCCCTCAACGGTGCGCAGACGATCGGCCGGATTGGATGAAAATTCGAGGACTGAATGTCCGCACTCAATATATGACACTTAATAATATTTGCAGAAAACGAAATATTGAAGCCTATTTCATGAAACAAGAGAAATATAAAACGATATAGATTCAATCCATACACGGCATGCACGGGCTCTGCAAAGGCTCGTTCGGGTCAGCGGCATGTTCAAGCCGCCTACGACACTGATTCCGAATGTGAACGGAGCGCCCGGACCACGCCCGATTCCACCTTCACAGGTAAAGGCGAGGATGGGCGAGGGGTGCATGGAGTGTTGAAAATGGGACATGGAAATGCGCCCGCAGGGGCCGAAACGAACAATGGGCGCCGTGTGCCGTTCGGACGCGGCACGGCACGGCTCTGCGCTTTCACCGCGCTGGGAATGGCCGCCGGCGCGCTGATCGGCGCCGGTGCCATGGTGCAAATGGACGATCGGCGGGCGATCGAAGCACACGCGCCGACCGCTGCCGTCGTCACCGCCGCGCAGACCGATGCGGCGACCGCGACGCGTGAGCCTCAAGGACCGGCCGGGGAGGCCGTCCGGGCCGAGGCCGCCAAGCCGGCCGCCCCGGATGACGAAAAGGCGACTGCCCCTGCCATGGCGGCGTCCGCGCAGGCCGAAGCGGCGGTGATCGACACGCCGGTGCTGCCGCCTCCGGTGGCGGCGCGGTTCGGCGACATCGCCGCGCCGACCAGCCCCCTTGTTGCCCGAACCGGCGTTTCGGCATTGGAAGCGACCGTCGAGATCGCCGAAACCGAAGCCGAGGCGGTGAGGATCGAGGAAAGGCTGTCGGCGGCGGGCGCGGCCTACTTCGAGCTTCCGCCCAAAACGGACGATCCCTTCGAGGCGGCTCTTTGGGACGATGTGCCGCTTGCGCCGGCGCGCACCAACGCCTGGGTCAACATGCGCGCGGGGCCGGACAACGACGCCGAGGTGCTGACGGTCGTGCCGGGCGGGGCGGAGTTGCGCGCCCGGACCGGCTGCGCCCATTGGTGCGAGGTGGTGTATGAGGGTCGGCGCGGTTATATCTACAAGAGCTTCATCCGGCGCTGAGCCAGGCCGTGCGGCACCTCCGGTTCAGGGCGCCGGCGTCAGAGGCCGCCGCCACAGAGCCGAGCCCTGGCCTGCCTGTATTCGGCGTCGAGCCGGTCGACATAGTCGGCCACCGGCCGGATCGCCCCGACCGCGCCGATGCCTTGCCCGCAGCCCCATATGTCCTTCCATGCCTTGGCGCCGGTGGCCTGCGAGAAGTCCATCTTGGACGGATCGGCCTGGGGCAGACTGTCCGGATCCATGCCGGCCCTCTCGATCGAGGGCTTGAGATAATTGCCCATCACGCCCGTGAAATAGTTCGAATAGACGATATCCTTGGCCTGGCTGTCGACGACCATCTGCTTGTATGCATCGACGGCGCGGGCCTCGTCGGTGGCGATGAAGGGCGAGCCGATATAGGCCATGTCGGCCCCCATCGCCTCGGCGGCCAGCACGGCGCCGCCGGTGGCGATCGCGCCGGAAAGCAGCAACGGACCGTCGAACCATTGCCGTATCTCCTGAACGAGCGCGAAGGGCGACAACGGCCCGGCATGGCCGCCCGCGCCCGCCGCGACCGCGATCAGCCCGTCCGCGCCCTTGCGGATCGCCGAACTGGCATGCCGGTTGTTGATCACGTCGTGCAGCACGATGCCGCCATAGGAATGCACGGCCTGGTTGACCTCGGGCACCGCGCCCAGAGACGTGATCACGATCGGCACCTTGTATTTGACGCACATGGCCAGGTCGTGCTCAAGCCGTTTGTTGGAGGTGTGCACGATCTGGTTCACCGCGAACGGCGCGGCCGGCCGGTCCGGATCGGCAGCATCGTGGGCGGCCAATGTCTCGGTGATCTCGGCGAGCCACGCGTCGAGCTGGCTCTCGGGCCGGGCGTTCAGCGCCGGAAAAGAGCCGACGACGCCGGCCTTGCACTGGGCAAGCACCATCGGCGGATGCGACAGGATGAACATGGGGGCCGCGATCACGGGCATGCGCAGGTTGGTCGTAAGAATATCGGGCAGCGCCATGGGAATGCTCAAATTTTGACGTTTTCGTAAACGTAAATCTGTAACATGTTTGCCGCCCGGCGCAAGCG
>NZ_CFIFWG010000041.1:0-15048 GCF_984466335.1 Roseitalea sp.
ACGCTCCAGCTCCGCAAAAACACGATAGTTCCCACCATCGTGAAGACCGGCGAGCGCCGTTTCGAAATGCTGTTCGAAGTTCATCGCGGTTCCCCTTTTCAACGCATGGCCGGCGCGGCGTGCTCGTTGGCCCGGGCGCCTTTTTCCGGTTGACGATCCGGCGTGCGCGCAAGGCGCGGCCGCCGCTTGACAAAGCCGCCCCCGGAGCGGCCGGTCGCCCAGCCCCAAAGCGCGGCATCGCGCACGGGCAGGACGAGGAAGAGATGCTCGATCAGGCCGAGCAGGGCGAAGGTCGCCATCAGCGACCATCCCGTCGCCATGCCCGGCGTGAACGCGGTTGCGGCCATGAAGACGCACGCGGTGAAAAGGCCGGTGATGACCATGACCGAAACGATGAAGAACGGGTGCACCCGGTCGGTGCGGAAATAGCTGGTCAGATACGCCATGGGTTCGGGCAGGATCTCGCTGACCGCGTTCGGCGCGCCCAGAAAGACGTTGAACTTGGTCAGAAGCCGCATGATCCACATCAGCGCATAGATCGACCAGGCGAACGGATTGGCCGAACCGGCCAGAAGCACGACCAGAACGGCGCCGGTCGCGAACAGGGCCAGTTCATGGTCGCGCACGGCCGCCCAGGCGAGCCGGAAGCGCGGCGCGCCGTCGACGCCCGCCGGCAGCGGCGCGCGGCGCGGGCCGGTCACGTGACCGGTCAGGAACGTCACCTCGTGAAAGCCCCAGATGGCGAGCGCGGCGAAGAAGGCACCGTAGACGGCGGCGACCGACACGCTGTCGGCGGTGCCGAGCGCCAGGGCGAGGCCGGCCACGGCGAGCGCCGCCGCCGGCATCACGAGGTAGAGCGGATGGACCGCCGGGCGCCGCGCCGCCAGGATCACCGCGCCGGTGGCGAGCCACCAGGCGACCAGGGCGACCGCGAACGCTCCAAGGGCGAAATCCATCATGGCGCGCCTACCAGACCGGCTGTAGGCGGCTGGTCTGGGGGATCTCGTTGGAAATCCCCGGGACCATGTAGAGCCGGGCGAAGTTGAGCGCGGCGCGCAGGCCGTGCCAGCCTTTCCCGATCCGGCCCACCAGCCCGCCCCGGGCGTCGGCCCGCGCCATCGCCGCGTTGATCCGCACCATGCGGGCGAAACCGCGCCTGAGCGCGGGATTGTCGAGATCGAGCATGACCGGGAAGACCTGCCTGGAGATCTCCGTCGTCAGGCGGAACACCTTCCAGTCATATTCGTCGACGTCGACGCCCAGCGCCGCGTGGAAGGTGGGCCGCTGATGGTCGCGCACATGCATGGTCACGAACACCGCCAGAAGGAAGAACTTGATCCACAGCCGGTTGCGGCCTTCGAGCAGCCTGGGATCGGTGCGCATCAGAAGCGAGAACGCCTCGCCATGGCGGAACTCGTCGTTGCACCACTCCTCGAACCATTTGAAGATCGGGTGGAAGCGCTTGTCCGGGTTCTTTTCCAGATGCCGGAAGATCGTGATGTAGCGCGCGTAACCGATCTTCTCGGACAGGTAGGTGGCGTAGTAGATGAATTTGGGCCGGAAATAGGTGTACTTCTTGGCCTTGGCCAGAAAGCCCATATTGACGCCGATGTCGAACTCCTTGAGCGCGTCGTTGATGAAGCCGGCATGGCGGCTCTCATCGCGGCTCATATATCCGAACAGTTCGCAGATATCCTTGTTGGTGCCGCGCCGCTTCATCTCCTTGTAGAGCACGCAGCCGGAGAATTCGGCGGTCAGCGAGGAGACCAGAAAATCGATGAACTCCTTGCGCAGTTCCGGCGACAAGGCGTCAATGTCGATATTGTCCCAGTCGGCATTGCGCTTGAAGTGGCCCTTGTTGGGGTCCGAGCGCATCTCGTCGATCAGCGCGTCCCATTCGGCGCGCACCGGCGCAACATCGATCCTGTCCATCTCGTCGAAGTCGGTCGTATAGAAACGAGGATTGAGCATCGTCGTTTCGGTCGCCATCTTCGTCGTCTCGCTCTGCGCTTGGAGCCGGGCGGCGGTCTTCATGGTCCCGCGGGGCGTTTTCACATGCGTGTTCATAGCGCGGCCTCCTCGGAGAAGCTGAATTCGCACAGCTCCATGAACTCGAAATCGCCCGTCGCCCGGGTCCAGGTCCGTTCGAGCGCGCTGGCGCGGGTTATGGTGGCGGTGCGCGCGAAAGTGGCGCACTCGCCGTAGGGCACGCTGACCGGCGCGCCGTGGACGAGCACCTCGTCGCCGGGCAGGACCGTCACGCCGCCGTCGAAGCGCACATGGGCGCCGAGCTGCTCGAACGTGTTGTTGATCTCGACCGTGCACGAGACATCTTCCCGCGTCCGGGCGATCATTGAGACAAGACTCATTTCCGTCCTCCATTGTGCGCCGCCACGCCGCTGGCCAGGGCCAGCGACTGGACGCGATTGAACGCATTCAGGCTGATGCGGTCGCCGGTCTCTATGTCCTCCAGGAAGACCGAGCCGCCGCCGATGCGCAGCACCGCGAAGATGCGGGTGCTTTCTTCTTCCGCCGGCCCGCGCATGCGTTCGAGCGAACGCAGCGCGCCGGCGAGAAACTGTTCCCGTGCCGGGGGATAGGACGCCACCACCTCTTTGGTCGAAGCGTCGAGAACGTGGATGGCGCCCTCGCCGTCGCGCGCAATGGCCACATGGCCGGCGGTGACGATCCGGTTGGCGCCGGTGTGAACGACACCCGCGCCCGTCAGCTTGGCGAAGGTGACAGTGGCAAGGGTGAAAACGACCAGGCTCGCGGCCATCAGGAGCGGCACCCACTTGACCTCGGTCCCGTGCACATGGCCGTGGCCATGATGATGGTGGTGGTGGCTGGCGCCGGTGTCGCTCATCGCCGTCTCCGATCCTCCTATTCGGCCGCCTGCGGCAATGGAACGGCAAGGCCCTCTATATCGGCCCGGGCGGCATCCCGGTCAGGGGCGTGCGTCCGCGCCATATGGGCGTGAAGCTGTGTCGCAAGAAGGCCGGCCACCGCGCCGACATCGGCGATGCCGATCATTTGCGGCTCGGTGCGGGCGACGCGGAAGCCCCGCACATGCGGCCAGAAGACCAGCCAGGCCAGCCGCACGCCGGGCTTGAACCGCAGGGCGATATCGCCGGACCCGTTGCCGCGCTCGCGCACGTCGACGGACTCGAACTCGGCGAAGGGCAGGTTGAAGGCCGTCGGCAGCGCCACGCCGAACTTCATCACAACGCGCCTGTTGGTGATCGTGTAGACGGTCGTGCGCCGGACGGCGCGCGCGTACCACGCGATGAGGCCGGCGACGGCCGCGCCTGCGCCGGCCATGATCACGAGCGACATGGCGATGTCGGCGGCCGCCCGCTCGAAGTAAAGGCCGGTCACGACGAGCCAGGCCAGCATGAGGCCGAAATAGCCGATCACCCAGCGCATCTTGAACGGGTGGCGGGCGATCGCGCCGGCATCGGGGCTGCCCTGCCAGACGATGTGCTCGCCGGCCGGCAGCGGCCCGGGCAGGCCGCCATGGGCCTTCTCGTCGAATTCGAGTGCGATCAACCCCCTCATATATAGGACTCCTGCCGCCACGGCGTCGCATAGAGCAGGCCCGCGCCGAAATAGGCCATCACCTTCTCCTCCTCCAG
Organism: Roseitalea sp.; assembly: GCF_984466335.1. Classification (NCBI taxonomy): domain Bacteria; kingdom Pseudomonadati; phylum Pseudomonadota; class Alphaproteobacteria; order Hyphomicrobiales; family Ahrensiaceae; genus Roseitalea; species Roseitalea sp. The sequence continues at coordinate 3,636 of NZ_CFIFWG010000041.1, forward strand.
CAGCGTGATCTCGTCTTGCTTGGCGGTGCCCGGCACCATGGCGAACTGCGCGCCGGTGATGGCGTGCACGTAAAAGACCTTCTCCCGATCGCGCGGGGTCTTGACGACGCAGAAATTCATCGGCACCAGCGCCGACCGGGGCGCATCGCCGACCTCGGTCTTCACTTCGAGAAACCGGATCATGTGCTCCATCCGGTCGACCCAGACATCGCTCACGCGGCCGGCGACGATGCTGTCGCAACCGACGACGCGAACGCCGCGCGGATCGATGTCGCCCTCGGCGATCGAAAGCGTATCGTCGGTGCGCATCGGCACGATCTTCGGGCGGCCGTCATGGAGCCGGTCGGGGACATCGGCCCGCTCGGTCCAGGCGCCCGGCCCGATGCCGTCGAGCATCGGGTTTTCGGAAACGGGCCTCCAGGGCGTGCCCTCAAAGCCCATCCGTTCGCCTTTTATGTTCCCGGCCGCGGCGACCGGATCGCCCTTGCCGTTGGGCACCTGAACGCTGCCATGACCATGCGGCAGATGGAACGTCTTGGGCTCGGGCCTGAATATCCAGGACTGCTTGTCCTGATTGCCCGCATCGTCCTCCAGCGGAAAACCCTCGCGGCGGCTCTCGCGCTGAAGATAGACGACCAGTGCGATGAAGAAGACGACGAACACGTAGAACAGGATCAGTCCCACATCATATCCAGCCGTAAGGTCAACCATGGCGGTTCTCCTGGTTCATGGTCATCCGGGCAGTTCGGCAAGGCCGAACCGCTTGCGCCGTGCTTGCTCCGCAAGCGGTCCGCGGGCACGGCCCGCGAGCGGACCGAGCGCGGCAAGGCTTGCAAAGAGCAAAGCGATTTCAATATGATAAACAAACCCATAGCCGGCGGCCGGGGTCGTGAGCGCGCCGCCGAAAAGGCCCGCATCGACCGCCGCGTTGACGCCATCGCGGACAAAGCCGCCAAGCGCCAGCCCCAGGCCGACGGCCGTTGCCTGCACGGCGCCCCAGGCGCCGATGGCGATGCCGCTGTCGGTGGCATCGGAAACCTCCATGGCGGCCAGCATGGTGCACACGGCGAACAGGCCCCCGCCAAGGCCGATCAGCGCCGTGCCGAGGCGGAAAAGGGCGGGCGAATCGAGCGGTGCGGCAAAGACGACCGCCGAGAAGGCGACGATGCCGATCAGCGCGCCGATCGCGGCGAGACGGTATACGTCGCCGCCCCTGTCGAGCCAGCGGCCGGCGAACGCGAACCCGGCCAGCGTGCCCGCCGCCCAGATCGCCGTCAGCATGGTCGTCGCCGAGACCGAAAGGCCGAGCACCTCCCCGCCATAGGGCTCCAGCAGCACGTCCTGCATGGAAAAGCCGGCCGCGCCGAGCGCCACGGCGACCAGCAGCCGCACGGTGCGGTCGTCCTTGCAATAGCCGGTGAACGCCTCGCGGAAGGTCGGCACCGGCCGGTCGTGCCGGGTCAGCAGCGCGTTGCGCGGCTCCTGCTTCCAAAGCGCGATGCCGTTGACGATCAGCGTGAGGACGGCGGCCCCCTGGATCACGCGGATCAGCGTGATCGGGTCGAAATCGGTCAAAAGCCAGCCGAACACCAGCGCGCTGGCGATCATGCCGCCCAGCAGCATCACATAGGATAGCGCGACGACGCGGGGCCGGTTGTCGGGCGCGGCCAGATCGGTGGCCAGCGCAAGGCCGGCGGTCTGCACCATGTGCATGCCGATGCCGGTCAGAAGGAAGGCCAGGGCCGCGCCGGCCGGACCCGCCCATTGCGGCCCGACCGTCTGCGACTGCAACAAAAGGAGCGCGAACGGCATCAAGGCCAGACCGCCGAACTGCAACATCGAGCCGAGCCAGATATAGGGCACCCGCCGCCAGCCCAGGAACGATCTGTAGGTGTCGGACCGATAGCCGATCAGCACTCGGAACGGGGCGGCGAGCACCGGGATGGCGACCATCAGGGCGACGAGGCTGGTGGCGACGCCCAGTTCAACGATCATCACGCGGTTGAGCGTGCCCGTCAGCAGCACCATCGCCATGCCGACCGAGATCTGAAACAGGCTGAGCCGCATCAGGCGGCCGAGCGGCAGATCCTCGGTCGCAACGTCGGCGAACGGCAGCCAGCGCGGGCCGACATCGCGCCACATCGACCAGGCCGGGCGCTTCCCGCGCGGATGGAGCATGCCGCCAAGGGCCATCAGCGCGTCACCTCCATGGCCTGGGAGATGTAGAAGCCGCGCGCGACCCGGTGCGTCCGGCCGGCGCGCCAGCCGGCCATGTCGGCCCGGCCGAGCAGCAGCGCCGTCAGCCGCCGCGGCGCGACCGGCTCGATCCCCGGCGAACGGTCGCCACGGGGAAACAGACGGCCGGCCGCATGCATCGCCGCCAGCACCGGCGTGCGCGGCGCGACGGTGAAAACGAGCTTGCGGCGCGTGCGCCGGGCCAGCGCGGCAATGGCCGCGACCGCGTCCCCGGTGCGGTAGTGGATCAGCGAATCCATCGCGAAGACCGCATCGAAACGGCCGTGCGCCTCGTCCAGCATGTCGCCGGCCCCGAACGCCACGCGGCCGGCGAGCGGCGCGGCGCGCTCGATTGCGTTCAGGCGTTCACGGGCGAAGCCGATCATCTGCGCGGACAGGTCGACGGCCACCACATCGGCGCCGCGCCGCGCCAGCTCGAACGCGGCGACCCCCGATCCGCAGCCCGCGTCCAGCACGCGCCAGCCGCTCAGATCGCGGGGCAGGCACGACAGCATGGCCGCGCGCATCCGGTCCCTGCCCTCACGCACGGTCTGGCGGACGCGGCTGACCTTCTCGTCGGTGACGAGCTTCTTCCAGCCGTCCACGGCCGTGCGGTCGAAATAGACCTCAAGCTCGCCGCGCCGCCTGGCATAGGTGCCGCCATGGACGTCCGCCGCCGCCATCTCATTCGAACCCCAGGAAGTCGAAGATGTCGCGATCCTTCATCGGCTCGGCCTTGAGTTCGTCCGTGCCCGACCAGAGCTGCTCGGCCAGTTGGAGATATTCGTCCTGGATCGCCTTGATCTCCGGATGGTCGCCCATCTCGAACAGGGTCGCCTTCTTCAGGCGCGACTTGCGCACCTCGTCGCTGTCGGGGATGTGCGCCAGGCGCCTCAGGCCGATGGCGTCGTTGAAACGGTCGATCTGGTCGGTCTCGCGCGAGCGGTTGGCGATGACGCCGCCGATCCGCACGTCGTAGTTCTTGGACTTGGCCCTGATGGCGGCGACGATGCGGTTCATCGCGAAGATCGAATCGAAATCGTTCGCCGCCACGACCAGCGCCCGCTCGGCATGCTGGAGCGGCGAGGCGAACCCGCCGCAGACCACATCGCCGAGCACATCGAAGATCACCACATCGGTGTCTTCGAGCAGATGGTGCTCCTTCAAGAGCTTGACGGTCTGGCCGACCACATAGCCGCCGCAGCCCGTGCCGGCGGGCGGGCCGCCCGCCTCCACGCACTGCACGCCGTTATAGCCCTCGAACACGAAATCCTCGGGCCGCAGTTCCTCGGGGTGGAAATCGACTTCTTCCAGTATGTCGATCACCGTCGGGATCAGGCTCTTGGTCAGGGTGAAGGTGGAATCGTGCTTGGGGTCGCAGCCGATCTGCAACACGCGCTTGCCGATCATCGAAAACGCCACCGACAGGTTCGACGATGTCGTCGACTTGCCGATGCCGCCCTTGCCGTAGATGGCGAAGACCTTCGCGCCGTCGATTTCCATGGTCGGATCGAGATGCACCTGGACGCTGCCCTCGCCGTCCTCGCCCTTGCCTTGCTTGCCCTTGCCGTGCCTGCCCTTGCCGACGTCGACCGCCGGAACGGCCTTGCCGGCGGCCTTGGCCAGAAGGCGCGCCTGCCGCTCGGCGGTTTTCGGATGCGTATAGACGTTCATGCCGCCACTCCCACGTTAATGCCCTCGACGCGGTCCTCCAGTTCCTCGCTGGCCGCGCAAAGGGCCTCCCAAGTCTCGTTGTCGGGCTGCCAATAGGCCCGCTCGGTCGCCTCGATCAGCCGTCCGGCGAGCTTTGCGCTCGCCTTCGGATTGAGGTCGGCCAGGCGCTGGCGCATCCGCGCGTCCAGCACGAAGGTTTCGGCGATGTTCTCGTAGACCCAAGGCTGCACCCTGCCGGTGGTCGCCGACCAGCCCAGCGTGTTGGTCACCTGACTTTCGATCTGGCGCACGCCCTCATAGCCGTGGTCGAGCAGCGCCTCGTAGAATTTCGGGTTGAGGGTGCGGGTGCGGGTTTCGAGCGCCACCTGCTCGTCGAGCGTGCGCACCTTGCCCACGCCCGAGGTCTGGTCGCCCACATAGACCTGCGGCTCGCCCCCGCCGGCCTTCCTGATGGCGCGGCTGATCCCGCCGAGCGTGTCGAAATAATGGTCGACCGTCGTAATGCCCAGTTCGACCGATTCGATGTTCTGATAGGCCGCATCGACGTCCCTGAGGATCGTGCCGAGCATCTGGGCGCGCTGCACCGGCCGGCCGTCCCTGCCATAGGCGAAGCTCTTGCGCCGCGTATAGGTGTCGGCGATTTCGTCCTCCTCGTCCCAGGCGCCCGAATCGATCAGAAGGTTGACGTTCGAGCCATAGGCGCCGGCGGCGTTCGAGAAGACACGCAGCGCGGCGGTTTCCATGTCGCAGCCATGCCGTTCGGCGTAAGCCAGCGCATGGGCGCGCACCGGGTTCATGTCCGGCGGCTCGTCCGCCTGGGCGGCCTGCAATGCGGCATCGGCAAGCAGCCGGGTCTGAAGCGGCATCAGGTCGCGGAAGATGCCCGACAGGGTCATCACCACATCGATGCGCGGCCGGCCCAGCTCTTCCAGTGACAGCAAATCAGCCCCGGCCAAACGACCGAACCCGTCAAAGCGCGGCACCGCGCCGATCAGGGCCAGCGCCTGGGCGATCGGGGCGCCTTCCGATTTCAGATTGTCGGTGCCCCACAGGACCATGGCGACCGATCCGGGCGGCGCGCCGCCATTGTCGGCGGCAAAGCGCGCGATCAGGCGGTCGGCCTGCCTGCGGCCGTCCTGCACGGCATAGGCGCTAGGCAGCCGGAACGGATCGAACCCGTGCAGATTGCGGCCCGTGGGCACGATCGAGGGCGAGCGGACGACATCGCCGCCCGCAACGGGCCTTATATAGCCGCCGTCGAGCGCGTGCATCAGCGCAGGAAGCTCATGGTCGGAGCGCAGATCGTGATCGAGCCGGGCCAGCGTCCTGACCGCCTCCCCCGCCCGATCGCCGTCCTTACGATAGGCGTCGAGCGCGTCCTCGACGGTCATCGCGCCGATGCCGTGCTCGCCCATGGCCGTGTTGACCGCTTCGAGCAGGTCGCGGCGCTCATCGTCGGACACGGGCTCGCCCACCACGTGAAGCCCGTGCGGAATCAATGTCTCTTCAAATTCGGCCAAATCCCTGACGAGCCTCGGGATTTCCTCGATGCCGCCGGCGCTCCACCGTGCATCCTCGGCGACCAGATCGAGGGCCGCGGCCTGGGCCTGGATCGCCGTCGCCAGATCGTTGCGTTCGGTGACGGCCCGCGGGTCGAGCGCCCGCCAGCGATCGAGCGTCGATTTGAGGTCGGCCAGCCCCTTGTAGAGGCCGGCATTGGCGACGGGCGGCGTCAGGTGGCTGATCAGCGTCGCCGCCGACCGGCGCCGGGCGATCGCGCCCTCGGAGGGGTTGTTGGCCGCATAAAGGTAAAAGTTCGGCAGATCGCCGATCAGCCGGTCAGGCCAGCAATCGCCCGACAGGCCGGCATGCTTGCCGGGCATGAATTCGAGCGCGCCATGGGTGCCGAAATGCACGACGGCATCGGCGGCAAAATCCTCCTTCAGATAGCGATAGAAGGCGGCGAAGGCGTGCGTGGGCGCAAACCCCTTCTCGAACAGGAGCCGCATCGGGTCGCCCTCATAGCCGAAGGAGGGCTGCACCCCGACAAACACGTTGCCGAACCGGCGGCCCATCACGAAGATGTCGCGGCCGTCCGATTGCTGGCGGCCGGGCGCCGGGCCCCATTGCGCCTCGATCTCGGCAAGGTGCGGCTCGCGCCGCACATGGGTGTCGGCGTCGACCCTTGCGGCGACGTTCGCCGGCGTGCCGTGCCGGTCGGCATTGCCCTCCAGGATCATGGCGCGCAGCGCGTCGGCGCTCTCGGGCACCTCGACCGTATGGCCTTCGGCCTTCATGGCCTTGAGCGTGTTGTGCAGCGAGCGGAAGACCGAAAGATAGGCCGCAGTGCCGGTCGCCCCGCCATTGGGCGGAAAGTTGTAGATGACGAGCGCGACCCTGCGGTCGGCTCTCCCGCCGCGCCGCAGCGCGACGATCCTGGCGACCCGCGCCGCCAGCATCCGCGCCCGCTCGGGGCAGGGGCGCATGTCGCGGCCGCCTTTCCCGTCATCGGGTGCGTGGTCGCCGTCGCATCCGGGACGGGGACCCGAACCGTCATCGCGGCCGCCATAGAGGATGGGGCCGGTGGCGCCGTCTATCTCGGGCAGCGAGACCATGATGGTCGCCTCGACCGGCGTCAGCCCCTGCTCGCCGCGGCCCCAGGCTTGCAGGCTCTGGAACTCGCTGGCGAACGCCGAGATGTAGGGCACGTCGAGGCGGGCGAGCATGTCCTCGGCTGCCGCCGCGTCATTGTAGGCCGGCCCCCCGACCAGCGAGAAACCGGTCAGCGAAACCACGCCGTCGACGATCGCGCGCCCGTCCTTCATGAAGAATTTCTCGATCGCCGGGCGTGCGTCGAGCCCGGAGGCGAAGGCGGTGACGACCCCGAGCCCGCGCGCGGCAAGCGCCTCGATCACCCCCTCATAGTGGGCCGTGTTGTCGGCCAGAACGTAGGAGCGCATCACCAGCAGCCCGACCGTGCCGTTCTCGCCGCCCTTGCCGGCGACGCGCCCGTAGACGGCCGGATCGTCGGTCACCCGGCCGCGCAGCGCGCGATGGTAGAGGCCCACATCGGGGTAGATCGCCGGATCGGCCGGCTTGACGACGGCGCGCAGCACCGCGCGCGGGCCGGTGGCATAGCGCGCGATCAGGAAGCGGACGAGATTGGCGACATTGTCGTCCGAGCCGGCCAGCATGTATTGCATGGTCAGGAAATAGGCGCGCACGTCCTGCGCCTTGCCGGGAATGAACCTCAACAGCTTGGGGATCTGGCGCAAGAGCTTCATCTGCCCGGCGCCGGCCGACCCGGTTCCGGACCTCTTGCCGCGCAGCCGCTTCAGGAAACCGATCATCCCGCCGGTCGGGTTGGCCATGTTGAACGCGCCGAGCCTGGTGAGCTTGACGATCTCGGCCGCCGACAGCGTGCCGATGGTAGCGTCGTTGTTCTCGCGCGCCGCGATCAGCCACGGCTCGATGATTTTGATGTGCTCCTCAAGAAACACCATGTTGGCGATGACGAAATCGGCGGCGAGGACATCGGCGCGCGCGCGCTCCAGCGCGTTCTCGTCGGCCGCCCATTCGGTGACCGCGTGCAGCGTCAGCGACAGGCCGGGCAGTTCCTTGGCCAGGATCGCGCGGGCGCGCTCGACGGTCGACGCCATATGGCTGTCGAGGGTGACGATGGTGACCCGGACCGGGGTCGCGGACGGCGATGCGGCCGCCCGCTTCACCTCATCGGGCGAAATGGGCTTTTGCATCATAAAGGGTCTCGATGGTGATCGGGTTCACGCCCGCTTCGGTCGCGAAGATTTCGGTGTTCCGCCTGGCCTTGCCACGCACGAAGAACGGGACCTTCCTCAGTTCCCGCTCGGCGTCATCCGTCCATGAAAGGGACCCGAAGCTCGCCGCCTTGCCTTCGTTCGCCACAACATCCTGCGCATTATCATCAGGCGCGGTCCGGGCTTCGGGCGTCTGCATGCTCTCATAGGTTTGATGACCGTGCAAGGCCGCCAGGTGAGAAGCCTGCGCGTCATCGTTGAACTCGAAATCCTCCCGGAACATGCCCAGAAGATGCTCCTCCAGGCCCATCATCAGCGGATGGACGAAGGTGTCGAACAGCACGTTTGCGCCCTCGAACCCCATGAAGGGCGAATAGCGGGCCGGAAAGTCCTGCACATGGACGGGCGAGGAGATCACCGCGCAGGGGATGCGCAGCCTCTTTGCGCAGTGCCGCTCCATCTGCGTGCCGAGCACCAGTTCGGGGGCGGCGGCGATGATCGCGTCCTCGACGTCGAGGTGATCGTCGGTGATCAGCGCCTCGACATCGTACGCCTTGGCGGCGGCGCGCACGTCGCGGGCGAACTCGCGGCTGTAGCTGCCAAGGCCGCACACCCTGTAGCCCAGCTCCTCGGTGGCCACGCGCGCGGCGGCGATGGCGTGGGTGGCGTCGCCGAAGATGAAGACGCGCTTGCCGGTCAGATAGTTGGAATCGATCGAGCGCGAGTACCAGGACAGGCGCTCGTCGGCCGCCGCGATCACCGGTTCGGGATCGGCGCCGACCAGTGCGGCGACCTCGCGCACGAAGTCCTTCGTCGCGCCCACGCCGATCGGGACCGTTTCGACGATCGGCTGCTTGAAGGTGCGCTTGAGCCACTGCGCCGCCGCGCCCGACACTTCGGGATAAAGCGAGATGTTGAAGTCGGCATCGGGCAGGCGCGTCAGGTCGTGCGGCGTCGCGCCCATCGGCGCGGTCACGTTCACCGCGACGCCCAGCGCATCGAGGATCCGGCCTATTTCGACGATGTCGTCGCGGTGGCGGAAACCGAGCGCGGTCGGCCCGAGTATGTTGGCGCTCTTCGGCGCCCCTTCGGGCTTTTGGGCGGGCGTGCGCCCGCCGGCGAGACCGCGCACGAGCTGGAAGAAGGTCTCGGCGGCGCCCCAGTTCTCCTTCTTCTGGTAGGAGGGCAACTCCAGCGGGATCACGGGAACGTCCAGGCCCAGCGTCTTGGCGAGGCCGCCCGGATCGTCCTGGATCAGTTCGGCCGTGCACGAGGCGCCGACGATGATCGCCTGCGGGTCGAAACGCGCCACCGCGTCGCGGCAGGCCGTCTTGAAGATCTCGGCGGTGTCCGCGCCGAGATCGCGCGCCTGGAAGGTGGTGTAGGTGACGGGGGGGCGCTCCTTGCGCCGCTCGATCATGGTGAAAAGAAGGTCCGCATAGGTATCGCCCTGCGGCGCGTGCAGCACATAGTGCAGCCCCTTCATGCCGGTGGCGACGCGCATGGCGCCCACATGCGGCGGTCCCTCATAGGTCCAGACGGTCAACTGCATCTCAGACCTCCACCGCAAGCGCCTCGCGCCGGCCCACCGGGCGCGCGAACAGTTCGGCGAGGTCGCCGGCCTGCTCGTAGCCCTGGATCGGCGTGAAGGCGAACTCGATCGACCATTTGGTGGTCCGGCCCTCGGCCTCGAACGGGTTGCCAAGGCCCATGCCGCAGACGATCAGGTCCGGATCGTCGGCGCGGCAGCGGTCGATCTGCTTGTCGACATCCTGGCCTTCGGCGAGCCGCACGGTGGACGGCAGCAGCGCAAGGTCGGGCGCCATGTGCGCCTTGTTGAGGTAAGGGGTGCCCACCTCGACGATGTCCGCGCCCGCCTCGCGCGACAGGAAGCGGGCGAGCGAGGGCTCCATCTGGCTGTCGGGAAAGAAGAAGACGCGCCGGCCGGCGAGCCGGTCCAGATAGAGCGAGACGCCCTTTCTGGCGCGCTCGCGGCCGGGAGCGGTGACCGCCTCGAACCGTTCGCCGGGAACGCCGAAATGGTCGGCGGCGACCCTGAGCCAGGCGGTCGTGCCCTCCTCGCCCAGCGGGAACGGCGCGATCAGCACCCGGGCGCCCTTCTTTTCGAACGCCTTGGCGGTTTCGGTCAGATAGGGCTGGGCCATCAGGACGACCGTGCCCGGCCCGATGGACGGCACCGCCTCGGCGCGCCGCGCCGGCAGGAAATGCACATTGTCGATGCCGAGCCCGGCGAATATGCGCGTGAACTGGTCCTCGATCACGTCGGCCAGGCACCCGGCGACGACCAGTTGCGCGGGCGCGTCGGCGGCGGCGGGCGGCGCAGCGGCGACGACCGCGTTCAGGAAATTGTCCTCGCCCTGCGTGAAGGTGGTCTCGATGCCCGAGCCCGAATAGGACAGGACCCGCAGATCGGGCGCAAAGCGCGCGTTCAGCCGCATGGCGGCGCGCGGCAGATCGAGCTTGATGACCTCCGAGGGGCACGACCCGACAAGCACCAGCATGCGGATGTCGGGCCGCCGGGTGATCAGCCGGGCGACGACCTTGTCGAGTTCATCGTTCATGTCGGCCATGCCCGACAGATCGCGGTCGTCGATGATCGCGGTTCCGAACCGCGGCTCGGAGAAGATCATCACCCCGGCGGCCGACTGCATGAGGTGGGCGCAGGTGCGCGAGCCGACGATCAGGAAGAAGGCGTCCTGCACCTTGCGGTGGAGCCAGATGATCGATGTCAGCCCGCAGAAGACCTCGTGCTGGCCGCGCTGGCGGATCGGCGCGACATCGGTGCACCCGCGCCCGCCGGCTTCGCGCGCTTCGGCGGCGGCGACATGGGGCGGCACATGGCGGTTCATGGCACCGCCTCCAGCCCGAACACGGCGGACCCTTGCGCGGCGCGGGGGTCGGACACACGCGCCATCCGCAGCTTCCGCAGAAACTGGCCGGCATTGACGACATAGGCCGCATAGGCGGCCAGCGCGAGCGCCATCAGCGAGGCGGGGGCCATAAGAGCGCCGAACGTGGCGGCCAGATAGGCGGTATGCAGCGCCAGCACCGCCATCGAGAACACGTCTTCCCAGAAGAACGGCCCGGCGAACAGGTACCGGCCGAACACGACCTTCTCCCAGAGCGCGCCGGTGACCATGATCGTATAGAGGACGAGCGTCTTGACGATGATGGACAGATCGGCGGCCCAAAGGCCCTCCCCCGTCCACAGATAGCGCATGATCAGCCCCAGGCTGACCAGGAACACCAGGAACTGGACCGGCGCCAGAACGCCCTGGACGAGCGTCCAGCGCGTATTGTCGCGACGCACGCGCTGCTCGGGCGTATACAGTTTGGATCCAATGGCTTTTCGGGCCTTGCGCGTCATCATCGCTGCGCCTTGACGGCACCCTCCCGTGACCGTGGACGAAATCTAAACCGGGCGCGAAACGAGTGTCAACTTTAATTGACGTTTATTTTTATTTACAATCGACGCGCACTGTTCCATCCTTTGCGCGTCGGGGCTGGTCGCCCGAGCGCAAAGCCCGGGTTCCGGCCAATGAGCCGGTCGCCGTCCCTGGCACGCTCCGAGGGTCCGCTGCTTTGCGGGCGGGTTCGCAGTGCGCGATCGGGAACGCGCCATGCGCGTTAAATGCCATGACAGACGACACCAGGGCTATGGATGGGACGGTTGCCGGCCTGGCGTCGGAGGGTCGCGATGCGCGCGT
>NZ_CFIFWG010000041.1:15058-20089 GCF_984466335.1 Roseitalea sp.
CGGCAAAGCCAAATCCGGCAAAGGCGAATTCGACAAGGCGAGCCGGCATACGCCGCGCCTTCACGCCATCGTCCGCAACCGCGTCTTCCGGCAAGCCAAGGAACGGCTCGGCCTTGACGGTGCGGTCGAGACGCGCAGCGCACTGTGCGAGGCGCGCACGCTCGCCCGGTTCAAGCAGGCGCTTTACGGCGACGGCGCCACGGGCGGCGCACGGCGCGCCCAGGGCGCGGCCCCGCGTCCGATGCCGGCGCCGGCCCGCTGGCTTGCCAGGCAGCCCGCGCCCATGGCCGGCAAGCTTGCCTTCCTTGAAAAGGTGGCACAATCGCTGGGCGACGACTGGTCGCGCGATTCGCGCAGCTTCGTGGACGTGACGATCGCCATGGGCCGCCTGCAACTGATGCTGCGCCAGCTCGTGCATGCCAATGCCGCCCATGGCGAGCACCGCGAACTCGGCAGCGTCCTGATCACCGTGCCGCCGACCGAGGGCCATCATTTCGCCCAGTGCCTTGTCGACGAACTGTTCCGCGCCGAGGGCTGGGCGACCGACCTGTTCCGGCCGGCCGACCGGGCGGCCATCATCGACCGGATCGTCGATCGCGGATACGATATCGTCTGCCTGTCCTGGTCGACCGACGCCCTGGCCGGGATCGCGCGCGAGACGGTCGAAGCCATCGAGGCAATTCCTTACGGGAAGCGCCCGGCGATCATCGCCGGCGGGCGGGCAAGCCGCGAGCACGGCCGCTGGCTGGTGCGGCTTGGCGTTGACTGCATATGCGAGAGCACGTATGGGGCACTGGCTGCGGCTCGGCAACTGCTTGAAACGCGCGCCTCGTCCACAGGCGGCCGGTCGCCGTCGTCCCTATCGCCATCGCCCGCCGCGACACCGTGAGCGCTCATGGAAAAGCAGGTCTCACGCCACAATCATCGCATTTTCAGCCGGTCGACCCGGCTCTTCGAAAAGGCCGGCGCCGACACCGGCGCGTTTCTCGCATCCGTCGGCGCCGACGTGTCGCTTCTGCTGTCGGCAGAGGGCGACATTGTCGACGTGGCCTATCGCGAGCCGGGCCTTGAGCGCTACGGCATCGACGATTGGGTCGGGCGCGCCTGGCGCGACACGGTCACGCCCGAGTGCTTCGACAAGATCGACGCCCTGATCGAGGAGAACGCCAAGGCCGGCACGACGCGGCGCCGGCAGGTCAACCACCCCGCAAGGAACCTGCCCGACCTGCCCGTCGACTATTCGCTCGTTTCGGTCGAAGGCATGCCCTGGCGGCTCGCGCTCGGCGAGGACATGCGCAAGCTGTCCGACATCCAGCGGCAACTGGTCAGGACCCAGACCGAGCTGGAGGCCGAGTACCGCAAGATCCGGGAAGCGGAAGGGCGCTACCGCACCATCTTCCACAAGACCGCGCAGGCGATCATCATCGTCGACGGCGACAGCCATGCGATGATCGACGTCAATCTGACGGGCGCGAACCTGCTGCATCAGCCCGCCGCGCGGCTGATCGACAAGCCCGCCCTGCAACTCATCGAACGCGGCGACCGGGCCGCGCTGTCCGATGCGCTCGGCGCGGCGCGCCATGGCGGCGCGCGCCGGACGCTGACCCTGCACGCGGTCGGCCACACCGCCCCGCTGAACGCCGTCATCGAGCCCTATCGCGAGAACGGCCGCGGCAATCTGATGGTGTCGCTTCTGCCCGCCGCCGGCGAGGGCGTCGCCGCCGACAGCGCCGATGCCGCCGTGCTGGACAGCTTCGCCGAAGCGCTGGTGATCATCGACCGCAAGGGCATCATCGCGGCGGCCAACGATCCGTTCCTGGACATGATCCACATGCTCAACAAGTCGATGGTCCTCGACAGGAACCTCAACGGCTGGCTTGGCGCGTCGTCGGTCGACTTGCAGGTGCTGCTGTCGCGGGTGCGCGAAGAGGGCCAGGTGCGCCAGTTCTCGACCGTCGTCCGCGACGAACTGGGCACGACCAGGACGGTCGCCGTGTCGGCGGCACGCATGCCCGGCGATGCCGAAGGCCGGCAGATCGGCGTCCAGATCACCGAAGCGGCCCGCCGCGACACCCAGTTCACCGTGCCGGCGCCCGGCGCCGATGCGGGCTCGTCCGATTTCGCCGAACTGGTCGGCCGCGTGCCGCTCAAGGATCTGATCCGCGAGGCCGTCGACGTGATCGAGAAGATGTGCATCGAGGCGGCGCTGCGCCAGACCGACAACAACCGCGCCTCGGCGGCCGACATGCTCGGCCTGTCCCGCCAGAGCCTTTACATCAAGCTGCGCCGGCACGGCCTGGAAGACTTCGGCAGCAACAACAGTGGCTGAACGCGCGCCCGGCCTGGCGCACATCCGCAAGCATATTTGACACAGGTGACTGTCAATATTAATTGACACACACAGATGTGCGCCGTAGCCTCCGGCCATGACTGCGACGACGGCACAAGCACACCGGCCGACCCACCCCGCGCCCGGCGCGGTGCTGGCCCTGCTGAAGCCGATCACCTGGTTTCCGCCCATGTGGGCCTATGCCTGCGGGGCGATTTCCGTGGGCGCGGTCGGCATAGAGCGCTGGCCCTATGTCCTTGGCGGCGTCATCCTCGCCGGCCCGCTGGTCTGCGGCGGCAGCCAGGCGATCAACGACTGGTTCGACCGTCATGTCGATGCGATCAACGAGCCCGGCCGGGTCATCCCCTCGGGCCGCATGCCGGGCCGCTGGGGCCTTTATATCGCGCTGGTCTGGAGCGCGCTGTCGCTCGCGCTGGCAGCCGTGCTCGGCCCCTGGGTGTTCGTCGCCGCCGTCATCGGCCTCGCCCTCGCCTGGGCCTATTCGATGCCGCCGGTCCGCCTCAAGCAGAACGGCTGGTGGGGCAACGGCGCCTGCGGCTTCGCCTATGAGAGCCTGCCCTGGATGACCGCCGCAGCGGCCGCGCTCGGCACGCTGCCGCCCGGCCCGGTTCTCGCCGTCGCGCTGCTGTACGGGCTCGGCGCGCACGGCATCATGACGATCAACGATTTCAAGGCGATCGAGGGCGACGCACGGATGGGCGTGCGCACCCTGCCCGTCCGGCTCGGCGCAAAGCGCGCCGCGCGCGTGGCGAGCCTCGTGATGGCCGTTCCGCAGGCCGCCGTGGTCGCGGTCCTTTTGGCGCTCGCCATGCCCTGGCACGCCGCCGCCGTCGCCGCGCTGGTGCTGGTGCAGGCCGGTGCCATGGTCCGCTTCGTCGGCGACCCGCTCGAACGCGATGTCTGGTTCAGCGCCGTCGGCGTTGGCCTTTACGTCTCCGGCATGATGATCGCCGCCTTCGCGCTCGGGGCGGCGACGGCCCCGGCGATCTGAGGAGGGGGCACGATGTTTCGGACCCGTGCCCTGCGTCCTTCCCGGCAAGCCGGCCTGTCCTGGTTCGCCATCGTCAGGCTGGGCCTGGTTCAGGCCGCGCTCGGCTCGATCGTCGTTTTGACCACATCGACGCTCAACCGCGTCATGGTCGTCGAACTGTCCCTGGCGGCGGTGATCCCCGGCCTGCTCGTCGGCCTGCACTATGCGGTGCAGCTCGGCCGGCCGCTCTGGGGCCATGCGTCCGACAACGGCTCAAGCCGGACCGTGTGGATTGTCGGCGGGCTGGCGCTGCTGGCCCTGTCCGGCACCGGCGCCGCGGCGACCACGCTGCTGTTCGAGCAGGGCTTCTGGCTCGGCATGGCGGCCGCGCTCGTCGCCTTTACCCTGATCGGTTTCGGCATCGGCGCGTCGGGCACCTCGCTCCTGGCCCTGCTCGCAAGCCGCACCGCGCCCGAACGCCGGCCGGCGGCCGCGACCCTGGTCTGGATGATGATGATCGCCGGCATCGTCGCAACGGCGATCATCTCCTCCATCTTCCTCGATCCCTATTCGCACCTCAGGCTCGTGACGATCACGGCCGTTTCGGGAACCGTCGCGTTCTTCGTCGCGGCGCTCGGCGTCGCCGGCATCGAGCGCAGCACCCGCCAAATCCGCGACGACAGCCATGCAAAGGGGCGGGGCACCCCGTTCCGCGAGGCTCTGATCGAGATATGGCACGATCCGGCCGCGCGCGTCTTCACCGTGTTCGTCTTCGTCTCGATGCTCGCCTACCAGACGCAGGACCTGATCCTGGAGCCCTTCGCCGGGCTCCTGTTCGGCTTCACGCCGGGCGAATCGACCGCCTTGTCCGGCATCCAGCACGGCGGCGTCCTGCTCGGCATGGCCTTTGTCGGCATCGTCGGCAGCCTGTTCGCCAGGCGACGGCCCGGCCTTTTGAGGCTGTTCACCGTCATCGGCTGCATTGGCTCGGGCCTGGCGCTCGGCCTTCTGGCGATCGCCGCCGGCAAGGCGCCGTCCTGGCCGCTCGAAGCCAACATATTCGCGCTCGGTTTCGCCAACGGCGTGTTCGCCGTCGCCGCGATCGGCACGATGATGACGCTGTCCGGCCAGGGCCGCAAATCCCGCGAAGGCATCCGCATGGGCGTGTGGGGCGCCGCGCAGGCCATCGCCTTCGGCCTTGGCGGCTTCCTCGGCACGGCGGCCATAGACGTGATGCGCTGGCTGAGCGGCGATGTCGCGCTGTCGTTCGCGGTCGTCTTCACCGGCGAGGCGGTCCTGTTCCTGATCTCGGCGTTGATCGCCACGTCCATCGGCGTCGCCGCCGTCCGCCATCCACGCCCGGCGGCGCGCGCCCCGCTCGCCCCGGCCGAATAGGGAGGAACGATCCATGTCCGACCATGTTCACGACGTCATCGTCATCGGCGGCGGGCCCGGCGGGGCGACCGCCGCGCACGATCTGGCCGGCCAGGGCCGCGACGTGGTGCTGGTCGACAGGCAAGGGCGCATCAAGCCGTGCGGCGGCGCGATCCCGACCAAGGCGATCGGCGAGTTCGACATCCCGCAGGAGCAACTGGTCTCGAAGGCCCATGCGGCCCGCATCATCGCGCCCTCGGGCCGATCGGTCGACATGCGGATCGGCGATATCGGCTATGTCGGCATGGTCGACCGCGACCGGTTCGACCCGTTCTTG
>NZ_CFIFWG010000042.1:0-19950 GCF_984466335.1 Roseitalea sp.
CCATCAACCCGACCGCATCACACCAAAATCATACGGCTCTTGCGGATCTCCAGCTGGTCCAAGGCGATGCAGGAGGCGTCGGCCAGCGCCTATGTTCCGCTGAGCTTCGATCCAGGTGAAGCCTACCAGTTCGATTGGAGCCACGAGATCGTTCTGATCGACGGTGTGACCACAACAGTGAAGGTCGCCCGTATCCGCCTGTGCCACAGCCGGATGCCGTATGTGCGAGCCTATCCTCGCGAGACCCAGGGGATGGTGTTCGACGCGCACGACAAGGCGTTCGCCTTTTTCGGCGGCGCCTGCGCGCGAGGCATCTACGACAACATGAAGACGGCGGTGGACACGATCTTTGTCGGCAAGGATCGGGCCTACAATCGCCGCTTCCAGCAGATGTGCGGGCATTACCTGGTCGAGCCGGTTGCCTGTACACCCGCGTCCGGCTGGGAGAAGGGGCAAGTCGAGAACCAGGTCGGCGTGATCCGCCGGCGGTTCTTCGTGCCGCGCCCGAAGTTCAAATCCTATGCCGAACTGAATGCCTGGCTCGAAGACCGCTGCATCGCCTACGCCCGGGCAAACACGCATCCGGAACTGCGGGAGCAGACCATCTGGGAGATGTTCGAAGAAGAGCGGGCGAGCCTTGTTCCCTATGTCGGTCCCTTCGACGGGTTCCATGCCGTGCCGGCATCTGTCTCAAATACCTGCCTGATCCGCTTCGACAAGAACCGATACTCGGTCGATGCCCGCGCGGTGGGGCGGCCGGTCGAGATCAGAGCCTATGCCGATCGGCTGAAATGCTGGCAGGATGGTCGGATCGTCGGCAGCCATGAGCGTGTCTTCGGGCGCAACAACACCGTCTACGATCCCCTGCATTACATACCCGTCTTGGCCCGCAAACCCGGCGCCCTGCGCAACGGAGCGCCGTTCAAGGCGTGGGATCTGCCGACCGCTCTGCGGCGCGTACAGCGCAAGCTGGAACGCCAACCAGGTGGCGACCGGCAGATGGTCGATATCCTTGCCGCCGTGCTCACCGATGGCCTGGACGCCGTCGATGCCGCCTGCGCCGAGGCGCTGGCACACAATGTCCATTCCACCGGTGTCGTTCTGAACATTCTGGCCCGTCATCGCGAACCGTCGCCGCCCCTGACAATCGCAACCTCGGACGCGTTGCAGCTGGCCTGCGAGCCAACAGCCGACTGCAACTGCCAAACAGTGACCGCGCGACGCTCTTCCTCTCGTTCGGCTACGGGGTCATCACCTTGGGCGACGTCACCCAGGCGGACTTTCACCGCGCGACGGGCAGTTTCCGGGGTCCACACCCCGTGCAAGCCGATCGAGTAGCGGCGTGACCGTCCGCGTGCGCGATACTGAATGACGTAGCTGCGTTTGCCGGACGGGAAGACTCGCAACTCGAAGCAGGGCAGCTCATCGTCCCAGATGATGTAGTCCTTGGCCTGTGTCTCGGCACCGTCTACGGTTCGTTTCGTGATCTTCGCCATCGTCTCGGTTCCTGTCGGACCCGGATTTCACGTAAGCACATGGGAGCAAATTCCGGGGTTATCGGGGGATAGAGTCTTCGGAGCGTTGATTCAGAAAGTCTATTGGAAGCAGTGGCTTATCGTGCTCTGGCGTACTCTGTCGCGCAATTCGGAATGGCCATTAGGCCAGCTCCCGACCATGTATCCGTTCATCACCGTGGTCGCGGGCCGATCCCGCAGCCCCGGCAGGCGCCGATCACGAAAATGCGCGCCAGAAGAGCGCCAGGAGCATTGCCGTGTAAATGATGACAAGGACCGCCAGCGCGACGACGGCATATTTGGCCAGCCGGATCAGTTGGCCGCCCTTGGTCACGATCCGGTCGTAAAGGATGCCACGCAGGGAAAAGCTTCGCTCCCGCTCATAGAGAAAGAAGGTCTCGCGCCGCCATTTCTTGATGAGGAGCAGCAGTTCGTCGCGGTCGAGATAGGACGTCCAGACATCATCGAGGTCTAACATCATCATGTCCGGTGGCTCGGAATATTTGAGCTGCCAGGGCTTCTTGACGATATAGTGCAGGACCTTGGCCTTTGACTGGTCGATCTCAACGCCTGAATAGGCATAGAAATGACGGGTCACATTATACTCGGCCGGCAGAAGCCTGGCCTGGTTGTGCAGGATGTTGTTCAGATGGCCCTGATCGCCCCCGTCATAGGATTCGGAGTCCCTGAGGGCCGCGATGATCTGCGAGAACAGCGCGGCGCTCGGCTGGCAGACAAAGAGACCGGTGTTGAAGCGATGCGTGTTCGTCGATTCCACATAGTCGGGCGCGAACCACAGGCCCTCATGCGCGAACAGTTCGCCGATGGCGTTGCGGATGATCATGTCCGAATCGAGAAAGACCAGCTTGCCGATCGGCTCGAGCCCGAACGCCCAGAACTTCGACAGAACCTGGGCGAACTCGGAACGTCCCGGATTATAGTCCGGGTTGACGATCTTGGGGATCGGGATGAAGTGCGTGTTCTGCCAGCCGACGCGTTCCTTATAGGTCCACTCGACGTCGGTGAGCACGATGAGCGGGCGCCGGTCACCTGTGGCACGCAGCGAGTTGTGCAGACCGATCAGCCCGAAGAAGTAGTTGGGCGTACACAGCGTCACATAGGCTTCGCCCATATCGGCATCGATCTGCGAAACGCTTTTGTTGACCTCCCTTACAGCTTGCGTGATGCGGTCGCGGTTGGTAAATGAAATCGGTTCAAACACGTGTTACTGCCCCCTGTGATATCGCGATCTGCCGACAGCCGAACGAGGCCATCATGTGCTCGTCATGCGATGCCAGCACGAGGATGCGTACCGAGTCGATGAAGTCGGCTATTCTCTGGACCATCTTTTTCTGGAAGTTCGCGTCGGCGGTGCCCAGATATTCGTCGATGAGCACGATTTCGGGATTGATCGCCGTCGATATCGCAAACCCCAGCCTTGAAAACATGCCCGCCGAATAGGTCTTCACCGGCATGTTGAGGAACTCGCCAAGCTCGGTGAACTCGGCGATGCTCGGGATCAGGTCGCGGATTTCCCGTTCCCGCATGCCCAGCAGGTAACCGCGCAGATAGACGTTCTCTATCCCCGTCGCCTCGGGGTCCATGCCGGCGGCGGGGTCGATCAGCGTGCCCACGGTGCCGTCGATTTCGATGGAGCCGCCGGTCGGCTTGTAGATGCCGGCGAGCGTGCGCAGAAGGGTCGACTTGCCCGCGCCATTGTGGCCGACAAGGCCGATCCGCTCGCCGTCGCCGATCTCCAGCGACACATTGTCCAGCGCCTTGACGGTCATCGCATCGTCGGCGCCCTTGGCGATGCGCCCGCCCGTCGCCTGGGACAGGATCTGCTTTTTCATCGAACGCGAGTTCGAACCGTAGACCTTGAACTCGACGGTCAGGTTCCTGATCGAGATATGCGCCATGGCGAGCGTTCCTAGACCCAATAGGGTATGCGCGCATAGGCGCGGCGATAGAGCCAGGCCGTGACCGGCAGGGCCAGCAGCACCATCAGCGAGGCGGCCAGCCACGATTGGGGGGCCGGTGCCGCGCCCAGAAGCGGCGCGCGCACGATCTCGATCAGATGGTAGAACGGGTTGAGCGCGACGAGCGCGGGACGCTCGGGCAGCGCATCGACCGACCAGAAGATCGGCGTGACGAAGAAGACGACCTGAAGCATGTTGCCGATGACCTGCGGAATGTCGCGATAGCGGGTCGACAGGATCCCGGCCACCAGCCCCATCAGGAAGATGTTGGCGCAGAACAGCACGAAGCCGGGAATGAACAGCACCATCGCCCAGGACAGTTCGTGCCTGAAGATCAGATAGACGATCAGGTAGATCGCCATGTTGAACAGCCAGATGATCATGTTGCGCGCAAACGTGCGATAATAGTGCACGCTCAGCGGCATCGGCACGTTCTTGATGTAGCCCTCGGACTGGATGAAGGCGGTGCAGCCCTCATTGACCACCGAGGTCAGCAGGCCCCAGAAGATCAGCCCCGTCGCCAGATAGGGGATGAAGATGTCGATCGGCTGGTTGAACACCTGGCTGAAGACGAAGCCGAGCGCGGCGACCATGATGCCCATCGACAGGGTGATCCAGAACGGGCCGAAGGTCGAGCGGCGAAAGCGCTGCTTGATGTCGTGAGCGGCGAAATGCCACCACAATTGCGGCTTGACGAGCCCTTCGAGCAGGTCGGCCAGAGCCTGGGCGCGAACGTTCGACGCCTTGATGACGGTCCTGCGGTTTTTCGGCGAAGACATCAGCATTCCGGGCAGGGGGCGGCCACGGCGACATGCGCGCAAAGACCGCCGCGCCCCGTGGACGGCGGGCTCGGATACTTCAAGATGCGCATCGATGAAACCTTCCTGCGCAATGGCCCTTTACGCCGCTTGCCCAACACGACATGCCCGACGCGCCAGTGGCCGGATCCTGCAAGGGCGCACGCCCGACGACCGGCCCCCACGGGCCAGATCGGTACGGACGGGCGAACCCGACGATGGCGGCCAGATATCCCGCCTGCGGCTCCAATGCTACCCCCAATGGCATGAAATCAACGCATTGCACGGAAACCGGGCGCTTGCCCCCGCGCATCGGCGATATCGACGATGTGGTTGTCGAAGCCGAGCCGATGCCGGCGCGCGGCGAAGGTGCCCTCGCCCGACGAAAAGGCAAAGCCGGAACCGCTCGGCGCGATGCCGCACACATCGGGCAGCATCGTCGAGCGGACGATGCCGCCCCTGTCAGGGTCCACCTCCAGCGCGACACCGCCACGCGGCGAGGCAATGGCGATATGGCCGGTCTCGGCATTCGCGGCGATCGATCCGACATAACCGCGCAGGGACAAGGTTGCGGCCTGCGGCAGGTCGACCGGCTCGCACGCCCCCGTCCGCATCCTCGCGCGGCCGATCAGCGCCACGGGCTCGGCGATGTCGCCCTCGTTCTGACAGGCGAACCAGACATCGCCCCCGGACCCGATCGCCAGATGGCGGATCGACAGCTTGCGCATGTGCGCCGGCAGCGCGTGTCGCGCGATCAGGGAGCCGGATTCGGCGTCGATGAAGGCAAGGTTCGGCCGCATGGTCGGCACGTTCAGCTTGGCGCGCGGATAGTCGGGATGGGTTTCGATGCCGCCATTGGCGACCGCCAGCGTCTTGCCGTCGAGCAGGAGCGCCAGTTCGTGCGGACCGGTCCCGAACGTGTCGAACTCGCCCAGGCGCACATGGTCGCCGGTCGCATCGTAAACACCGACCACGCCGCGCGCGGCGCCGAAATCGTTCTCGGTCGCATAGAGCAGCCGCCCATCGGCCGAAAACGCGCCATGGCCGTAAAAGTGGCGGCCCTCGGGCGCCTTTATGATCCGCGGTTCGTCCGCGCGCGCCAGATCGAAGGCCGCAGCGAAAGTGCCCGGCCGGCGCGCGAACGCAATCAACGTCGTCCCCCCCGGCCGGCGGACGAGATCGTGCCCGCGCGCGGGCAGCGCATAGCGGTGCACGATCGCCCCGTCCTCGCTCAGGAGCGCGATCCCGAAAGCGCCGCCCCTGTCGCGATAGGCCGAGGCGAACACGGCATCGCTTCGCGCGAGCGCTTCGGCGGCGGGCGGCGCAAGCGAAGCGGCAAAACCCGCGCCCGCCGCCTTCAGGAACGCACGGCGCCCGATGGGCGATGTGCCGCCGCGGCGGAACATCAATCGCCGTCCAGCGACGAGAACCCCGAAGACAGCTCGTATATCTCCCTGAGCCGCCTCGCCGAGACGTCCGCCAGGCCCGTGACGATCAGGCCGACATAGGTCATGCGGCCATAGGCGTCCTCATCTGCGGCGATCGCCTCAACCGGCATCCGGGTTTGGCCCAGGGCGCGCGCGGCATTGCCGAATTCGAACGTCATCGCGCCGACGAAGCGCCCGCGCTCGGCGTTCACGGTCGCTTGAAGATCGGCCGCATCGACCAGGGCGCGCAGCCCGGCAATGTTGGCGGCCAGCGAGGGCACCCAGTTGTGCGAGCGCCAGAACAGCGCCGAACGGGGCCGCATGCCGGCCCGGTCCTTGCGCAAAACCGCGTCGACACGTTGCACCTTCATGATCTCCAGGGCGTCGCCGATCGTCTTGACCAGGGCATTGATCTGCTCGGCCTCGTCGCGGAACAGCGGGTTGTCGGCCGACGGGTCGAGCCAGAGCGCGGCGATGCCGTCATCGGCCTGCCAGGCGGCGGAGAGCGCGCCGGCGATCGTGGCGACATTGCCGGCGACGGCCCGGGCGTAGGCGCAGCGCCGCGCGTCGGGGCCGGAGACGATCGTCTCGCCGCCGGTGCCGAACAGCGCATATTCGAGCGCCGCAAGGCCCTGGACCGCGACCGACTTGCCGGCCAGCGTTTCGCTGCGCAGCGCCGTTTCGCCGCCGGTGGCGATCACGGCCTGTATCTGCCGCAGACCCCGGCCGCGCCGGTCGGGCCAGAACAGGATGCGCTCCAGCCGGTTTTCCCGCGACAGCGGGCCGAGCCGGACGAACTCGATGCGTCCCCATGCCTCGACCAGCCCGCCAAAACCGGCGCGAGCGGCCGCCAGCGCGTCCCCGGAGGGCTGCGCGCACAGGGCGGCCGTCGATCGGGCCATCATCCGGGCCTGATCGGCGAACGCGGCAAAGCCGGGGCGGATGGCCTTGTCGATCGCATCCTCGACCGCTTGCGCGATGGTCTTGTCCTGCGCCTTGGATGCGCCCGGCCATGCAAGGATGAGCGCGAGGGCGCAGGCAACGACAAAACGCATCAAAGGCTCTCCACAAAGGCGATCAGCGCGTCGCGGTCGGCCTTGTCGAGCGCGGCGAAGGCATCGCGCGCCCGTTCGGCTTCGCCGCCGTGCCACAGGATCGCCTCTGTCAGATTGCGCGCCCGGCCGTCGTGCAGAAAGAAGGTGTGGCCGTTGACCGTTTCGGTCAGGCCGATTCCCCAGAGCGGCGCGGTGCGCCATTCCGTGCCGCTCGCGCGGCCGACCCTTTGGCCGTCGGCGAGCCCCTCTCCCAGATCGTGCAGCAGGAAGTCCGAATAGGGCCAGATCAGCTGGAAGCGGTGCGCGGGGTGCGCCGCCTGGTGGGACGTGACGAATTTCGGCGTGTGGCAGGCAACGCAGCCGCTCTCATAGAACGCCTGCTTGCCGCGCAGGATGCGCGGCTCGTCCACGTCGCGACGCGCCGGCACGGCCAGGTTCTCCGAGTAGAAGACGACGAGATCGAGCACGGGATCGGGCGCCTCGGTGTCGCCCAGGCGCGGCTGTACGCCGGTCGGCATGGCAAGGCACTCGGGCTGGTTCTGGGTGCAGTCGCCGTGATGGCCGGGCGCGTCGGGCGAGGAAATGCCGATGTCGCCGGCGAACGCGCCGGCGGACTGCTGGCGAACCGTGGCGTTCTGCGCCTTCCAGCCGAACCGGCCGAGCGCGACATTGCCTTGGGGGTCGCGCGCCAGCGCAACGCGCCCCGAAATGCCGTCTTCGTCGAGATCGTCGGGGTCGGCGTTGGCGATGATGTCGGCGGGATGGATCGCCTCGATCAGGCCCATGCCGATCATCTGCGGGGCGATGCGCGGCGACAGCGTCGTGTCCGGATGCATCGGCCCGTAGCCGAGATCGGCGACCGAATAGGTCGGCTTGCGCAGCATGACGATGGTGCCGTCGCCGAGTTCGAACGGCTCCTCCTGATAGGTGATCACCATCCTGCCCTCGGCCCGAAGGCCCGGCACGGCGAGATCCTGCAACTGACCGCCATAGGTCGGATCGGGCATGTTGGCGGCGCGATAGGTCTCGACCGCCGCGATCTCGTCGGGCGTCTGCGCCTTGCGGGCCAGCCGCAGGAACATGGAGGTGGCGTCCGGATCGCCCTCGGGCGGATGGCCGCGCCCGTCCTTGAGGTGGCAGCTCTGGCAGGCGCGCGCGTTGAACAGCGGGCCGAGCCCGTCGGACGCCTGGGTCGACGATGGCGAGGACACCCACAGCTTGCGGAACAGCGCGTTGCCGAGCTTGAAGTCCTGCTCCTGCTCGAAGGTCAGGTTCCGGTTGGAATGGGAAAAAGCATCGCGATTGACGCGCTTGCGCGACGTGCCGGCCCCGCCGGCCATGGCCTCGAAGGGTTCGGCCGCGGTGAAGTCCCCGGTCGGCTGCGTGACGCGCTCCACGCGCGCCCGATCCTCGGCCGTCAGATCGGCGCGTGATCGCGGCAGGTCGTAGCCATCAAGGGCGCCCGCCGGCGTGGCGGCGATCAATGCGGCAAGGCCGATGACGAGGGCTCTTCTGCGCGATCTGGAGCACATTTGGTTCGTCCGCTGAAAAATAGGTCACCTTGGCGGCCTGGTCCTGTTCCCCGGCATGCCCCTCCGCGCGGCCGGGCCGTGCAAGCCCAACCGCACATCAAGCCCTCACCCCGAGCCCTTCGAAGGGCGAGGCGAGAACGGCCGACCCGCCTGCTTGCCTTACTGGAATACGGCCTGGGGATCGTCGAGACTGTCGGAACCCTCAAACTCCAGCGTGCCCAGCTTAAGCGCGGCGACGGCCCGTTCGATCGAGCGCGTCTGGTCGATAAGGCCGTCGATCGCGGCCTGCACGACCGCGTTGCCCGCGTCATTGCCCTCGCCGATCATCTGGTCATAGGCTTCGACGGTCTCGGCGCGATCGACCATAACCTGCATCAAGTCGACGGTCGTCATGAGCTTGCCGGCCAGTTCTTCGGCGACGGCGGGATCGGCGGCCGCCACCAGATCGCGGATCGCCGGTCCCGAGACCACCGACCCGTCAACGCGCCTATAGGCTCCGGTGTAGACATTGTTGATGCCGACGGCGTTGTAGCGGTGCGAGTTGTGCGTGTTGTCGGCGAAGCAGTCATGCTCCTCCTCGGGATCGTGCAGAAGCAGGCCGAGCTTCATCCGCTCGCCGGCCAGTTCGCCGTAGGACAGCGATCCCATGCCCGTCAGGATGATCGACAGCGCATTTTCAGGATCGGCGAGCAGTTCGCCGCGGGCGTCTCCGCCAGCTTCCCAGTTGCCGACCATTTCCTCAAGATCGGTCAGAAGCAGGTCGGAGGCCGCCACCAGATACGCCCCGCGCCGGTCGCAGCTTCCGTTGGTGCAGTCCTCGCCCGCCGCATAGTCGGTCCAGGGCCGCTCGCCGGCGCCCGGCCCCGTGCCGTTCAGATCCTGGCCCCACAAAAGGAACTCGATGGCATGGTAGCCGGAGGCGACATTGGCCTCCACTTCGCCGGCCTCGTGCAGAACGGACGCGATGAGATCCGGCGTGATCGCCGAGGCGTCGACCGCCTCGCCGTTGACGGCCACGGCGGCATTGGCGATCACGTTGGCCGTATAAAGCGTGTTCTCGTCATTTTCGGTCCCGTAGGACGCATCGACATAGTCGATGAGGCCCTCGTCCAGCGGCCAGGCGTTCACCCGGCCCTCCCAATCGTCGACGATGGCGTTGCCGAAGCGGTAGACCTCGGTTTGCTGATAGGGAACGCGGGCGGCGAGCCATGCATCCCTGGCCGCTTGCAGTGCCTGGGCGGAGGGGCTCGAAACCAGCGCGCCGATGGCCGAATCGAGCGCTTTGGCCGTCTCCAGCGAATCCTGGTACTTGGCGAGCGCCATATCGGCGTAATGGGTCGCCACGGTTTCGGCGGTCACTTCGGCCATGGCCGGCGCCGCGCCCAGGGCAGACGTCATCAGCAACGCCGCCGCGAGTGGTGAGGTGGATTTCATCTGAAGGCTCCGATCAACAAAAAGGTCTGTGATTGAATTTCGTGGAAAAGCCTCACCGTAACGGAAGACCTGCATTTCCATTTTTCGGACCCGACCGGAAAATGGCCGGGCACCGGCCGGCCTCGCGCTCGCTGAACGT
The DNA here is from genome assembly GCF_984466335.1 of Roseitalea sp. Lineage (NCBI taxonomy): Bacteria > Pseudomonadati > Pseudomonadota > Alphaproteobacteria > Hyphomicrobiales > Ahrensiaceae > Roseitalea > Roseitalea sp. The sequence goes on from NZ_CFIFWG010000042.1 coordinate 9,878, forward strand.
CGATCAAAGCTTGCCGGCCAAGCCTACCTATGCAGGATCGGAAAAGTGGTGTCAAACACTCTAGTTTTGAACGATTCCAGGCTGAAACAGCCCTATCGCTGCGCTGTCCGCCAGTCCGGGTGGATCCACGGCTCGCTGTTGTCGGGCGCGAGCGGAGCCCGGCCCGCAATGTGATCGGATGCCTTCTCGCCGACCATGATCGAGGGCGCGTTGAGATTGCCGTTGGTGATCCGCGGAAAGATCGAACTGTCGGCGACGCGCAAGCCGTCAACGCCGATCACGCGGGTTTCGGGGTCGACGACGGCCATCGGATCGTCGCGCGCGCCCATGCGGGCCGTGCCGCAGGGGTGATAGGCGCTTTCGACGTGGGCGCGGATGAAATCATCGAGTTCATCGTCGCCCTGCACATCGGCGCCGGGCTGGATTTCATGCTTGTAGTAGGGCGCGAACGCCTCCTGCGCGAAAATCTCGCGGGTCAGGCGAATGGCGGTCCGAAAATCCTGCCAGTCCTCTTCGTGGCTCATATAGTTGAAGAGGATGCTTGGCGCTTCTCGCGGATCGGTGGATCGCAGGGCCACCGCGCCGCGCGACCGGCTGCGCATCGGCCCCACATGGGCCTGAAAGCCGTGGCCCTCGGCCGCCGCCCGGCCGTCATAGCGCACCGCGATCGGCAGGAAGTGATACTGGATGTCCGGATAGTCGATGCCGGCGGCGGAGCGGATGAAGGCGGCGCTTTCGAACTGGTTGGATGCCCCCGGCCCGGAGCGCGACAGCAGCCAGCGCGCACCGACATAGGCCTTGCCCGGAAGGTTCCAGTAGCGGAACAGCGAAACCGGCTGCGAGGCGGCGGCCTGGATATAGAGTTCGAGATGGTCCTGAAGGTTGCGGCCGACACCCGGCCGATCCGCCACGACATCGATGCCGTGCCCGGCCAGATGCGCGGCCGGGCCGATGCCGGACAGCATCAAAAGCTTGGGCGTGTTGATCGACGAGGCGGCGAGGATGACCTCGCGTTCCGCGACGATGGTTTCGATTCGACCGCCGCGCTCGACCTCGACCCCCGTGGCGCGCCCCTGCTCCATCACGACCTTGCGGGCCAGGGCGCGCACCAGCGTGCAGTTGTCGCGCTTGAGGGCCGGTCGCAGATAGGCTTTGGCGGCGGACCAGCGCTCGCCCTTGTGGACGGTCATGTCGAACGGGCCGAACCCTTCCTGGCGGTGGCCGTTATAGTCGCCGGTGACCGGATAGCCGGCCTGACGGCCGGCCTCGACGAAGGCGCGCGTGAGCGGGTTGTCGCGCCGCCCGCGCGTGACGTGAAGCGGGCCGTCGGCGCCGCGCCATGCCGGGTCGCCGCCATGGCCGCCATCGTCCCAGCATTCCAGGCGCTTGAAATAGGGCAGCACGTCCGCATAGCCCCAGCCGGCGGCGCCCTGGTCGCGCCAGTGGTCGTAATCGCGCGCATGGCCGCGCACATAGATCATGCCGTTGATCGAGGAGGAGCCGCCGACGACCTTGCCGCGCGGCACCGCCAGGCGCCGGCCGCCCAGATGCGGTTCCGGCTCGGTGCGAAAGCCCCAGTCGTAGCGCGCCATGTTCATCGGATAGCTGAGCGCGCCCGGCATCTGGATGAAAGGCCCCCGGTCGCTGCCGCCATGCTCGATGATGAGCACGCGCTTGCCGGCCTCGGCGAGGCGGCAGGCGACCGCGCAGCCCGCGCTGCCGGCACCGACGACGACATATTCGGCCTGCATCAAAAGGGCGCCTCCACCTCGCCCATGCGCACATAGACGGATTTGAGCTGGCTGTAGTGCTCGATCGCGGCCTTGGCGTTCTCGCGGCCGACACCGGACAGCTTGACGCCGCCGAAGGGCACCTCGACCGGCGCGTCATTGTAGGAGTTGATGAAACAGCTCCCCGCTTCGAGCCGGCCGATCACCCGGTGCGCGCGGCTCAGGTCGCCCGTGAAGACGCCGGCCGACAGGCCGTAGGGCGTGGCGTTGGCGCGGGCGACGGCCTCGTCCTCGGTGTCGAAATCCAGCACCGCCATCACCGGGCCGAAAATCTCCTCGCGAACGATGGTCATCCGGTCGGTGGCGTCGGCGAACACGGTCGGCGCGACGAAGAAACCGTCGCGGTCGATGCGCTTGCCGCCCGCGACCAGCCGCGCGCCTTCGGCGATGCCCTTGTCGATATAGCCCAGCACGATCTCCATCTGGGCCTGGCTTGCCATCGGCCCGAAGCTGGTGGCCATATCGCGCGGATCGCCGATGACGGCCTTGGCGAGCCGTTCGGCCAGCCGGTTCAGGAAACGTTCCTTGATGGCGCGCTGCACGAAGACGCGCGTGCCGTTCGAGCAGACCTGGCCGGAGGCGTAGAAATTGCCGAGGATCGCGCCGCCGACGGCGTTGTCGAGATCGCAATCGTCGAAGACGATCAGCGGCGACTTGCCGCCAAGCTCCATGGTGACGTGCTTCATGCCCTCGGCGGCGGCGGCGTAGACGCGCTTTCCGGTCGGCACCGATCCGGTCAGCGAGACCTTGGCGACGCGCGGGTCGGCGACCAGTTGCGCTCCTGTCTCCCCCATTCCCTGCACGACGTTGAAGACGCCGTCGGGCAGGCCGGCCTCCTTGAGGATCCCGGCGATCTTCAGCGCGCAGAGCGGCGTCGTCTCGGACGGCTTGAAGACCATCGCATTGCCGCAGGCCAGCGCGGGCGCCGCCTTCCAGCAGGCGATCTGGGTGGGGTAGTTCCACGCCCCGATGCCGACGCAAACGCCCAGCGGCTCGCGAACCGTGTAGGCCCAGTCATCGCCGAGCGGGATGTGCTCGCCGGTCAGGCTTGCCGCAAGGCCGCCGAAATACTCCAGCGCATCGGCGCCGCTCGTCGCGTCGGCGACCAGCGTCTCCTGCAACGGCTTGCCGGTGTCCATCGTCTCCAGCAGCGACAGCTCTTGATTGCGCGCGCGGATGATCTGCGCGGCGCGGACGAGGATGCGGCCGCGCGCGCGGCCCGGCATCCGCGCCCAGTCCTTCTGCGCATCGGCGGCCGCTGAAATCGCCTGCTCGACGATGGCCGCCGTCGCGGCGTGAACGGTGGCGATCGTTTCGCCCGTGGCGGGATAGATGACGGGGATCGCCTCGCCCGCCGCATCCTCGACATGGCCGCCGTCCACATAGTGGCTGGCGGTCGGTTGCACCGCATGAGCCATCGGCGTTCCTCACTCCCCGCGCGGATAGCGCTGGCGGTCCTCGACCTCGTTCAGGTCCATATGGTTGCGCATGAAGCGGTCGCTGGCCTTTTGCAGCGGCTGATAGTCCCAGGGGAAATAGGCGCCGTTGCGCAGCGCCTCGTAGACGACCCAGCGGCGCGCCTGGCTCTTGCGCACGTCGCCGTCGAACCGGTCGAGGTCCCAGCGCGCGTCGGCGGCGGCCCGCAAGCCCGACAGCGCCTCGGCGTGGGCCGGATCGCCGGCAAGGTTGATGCGCTCGTGCGGGTCCGCCTCAAGATCGAACAATTGCTCGGGATCGAGCGCGCAGCGCACATATTTGTAGCGCCCCTCGCGCAGGCCGACGAGTGGCGCGTAGGAAGCCTCGGCCGCATACTCCATCGGCACCGCGCCGCGCGCGGCGACCCCCTCGGCGACCGGCAGCAGGCTCTTGCCCGCCGTCCACGGCGCCACCTCGTCCATGCCGACGCCGGCAAGGGCGCACAGCGTGGGGCAGACATCGATGGTGGAGACCGGCTCGTCGATCCGCCGCGGTTCCAGCCCCGGCGCCGCCAGCATCATCGGCACGCGCGACGAGCCCTCGTAGAAGGTCATCTTGAACCACAGCCCGCGCTCGCCCAGCATGTCGCCATGGTCGGACACGAACAGGATCGCGGCCTCCTGATGGGTGGTTTCGAGGATGTCGAGAAGCTGGCCGACCTTTTCGTCGAGATAGGAGATGTTGGCGAAATAGGCCCGGCGCGCATCGCGAACATGGTCCTCGGTGATGTCGAAGCCGCGCCAGTCGTTCGCGTCGAAGATGCGCTGCGAATGCGGGTCGTGGTCCTCGTAGGGGATCGCTCCGACCTCGGGCAGAAGACGCTCGCAATCGGCGTAAAGGTCCCAGAACCTGCGGCGCGCCAGATAGGGATCGTGCGGATGTGTGAAGCTGACGGTCAGGCACCAGGGCCGCTCATCGTGGCGGCGCGCAAGGTCATAGAGCTTGCGCGCGGCGCAATGGGCCACCTCGTCGTCATATTCCATCTGGTTGGAGATCTCGGCGACGCCCGCGCCGGTCACCGAGCCCATATTGTGGTACCACCAGTCGATCCGCTCGCCGGGCTTGCGATAGTCCGGCGTCCAGCCGAAATCGGCCGGGTAGATGTCGGTTGTCAGCCGCTCCTCGAAACCGTGCATCTGGTCCGGCCCGACGAAATGCATCTTGCCCGACAAGCAGGTGTGGTAGCCCGCCCGCCGCAAATGGTGCGCATAGGTCGGCAGGTCGGAGGGAAACTCGGCGGCGTTGTCGTAGACACCGGTCACCGAGGGCAATTCGCCCGACATGAAGCTTGCCCGGCCCGGCGCGCAGAGCGGCGAGGCGGTGTAGCAATTGGCAAAGCGCACCGAACGGGCGGCCAGCCGCTTGAGGTTCGGCGCGTGCAGCCATTGCGCCGGCCCGTCCGGAAACAGCGTTCCGTTGAGCTGATCGACCATCAGGACGAGGATGTTGGGATGCCTCATGCGCAAACCTCCAGTTCCCGGTCCAGCGCGGCCAGGACGTGGGGCACGGCGCCCTCGGCCGAATCGCCCGTCGCGGCGTGGGCCGAACGCAGGTAAAGACCGTCGATGAGCGCGCCGATCCGTTCGGCGATCTCCCAGGCGCGCGCGCCGGCAAGCGGGCGCAAATCATGGACCAGATTGGAGCGCAGGCGCCGGTGATAGGCCCGCAGCAGGCGGCGCGCCTCGTCGGAGCGGTAGGCAAGCACGTAGAAATTGAGCCAGGAGGCGATCACACCGGGGTGGAAGTTGGGCGAGCTGAAACTGGCGGCGACCAGGGCGTCAAGGCGCGCCCGCGGCGTTCCGGCATCGGCAACCGCGCTGCGGACCTGGGCGCCATAGACTCTGAGCACATGGCGCATGGCCGCCAGGAAGAGACGCTCCTTGTCGCCGAAATAGTGGAAGGCCAGCGCCGGTGATACGCCCGCGCGCCTTGCGATGCGCCCGACGGTTACCTCCAGGGAGCCGGTTTCGCCGATCTCGACGATCGCCGCATTCACCAGTTGCGCCCTGCGCTTGAGTTCGACGCCCATGGCCGATTCCAAAAAGGAGTTGCATTCTCGGATTAATCATTCATTGTTTGATCGGTCAATCAAAAAAGCGCGCCGGGAAGAATCTCCAAGCCGGTGGGGTCTTTAATGTAGGGAGGCGTTGATGAAGTTAGCTACCGCCGTTTCGGTTCTGTCCATATGCGCGGTGGGCACGGCCCATGCGGCTTGCGAGACCGTGGTGATGTCCGATGTCGGCTGGACCGACATCACCACCACCACCGCGACCGCCAAGCACGTGCTGGAAGGGCTGGGCTACGAGGTGGACGTGAAGGTTCTGTCGGTTCCGGTGACGTTCGCATCCCTGGAAAGCGACGATGTGGACGTGTTTTTGGGCAACTGGATGCCGGCCCAGACCAGCGCGATCACGCCCTATCTTGAAAGCGGCGAGATCGAGCAGATCAACGTCAACCTGGAAGGCACGAAATACACGCTCGCCGTGCCCACCTATACCTGGGACGCCGGCCTTCAGAGCTTTGCCGACATCGCCAGCTTCGCCGAGGAGCTCGACGAGAAGATCTACGGCATCGAGCCGGGCAATGAGGGCAATGCCTATCTCGTCAGCCTGACGGAGAACGACACGCACGGGCTGGGCGATTTCAGGGTGGTCGAAAGCTCCGAACAGGGCATGCTGGCGCAGGTCGCGCGCGCCTACAAGGACAATGAGCATGTGGTCTTCCTTGGCTGGGAGCCGCATCCGATGAACGCCAATTTCTCGCTGAAATACTTGCCCGGCGGCGAAGATTTCTTCGGCGGCGAGGGCGTCGTCCATACGGTGACCCGCGCCGGCTACTCGGCCGAATGCCCCAATGTCGGCACGCTGTTTTCCAACATGGATTTCACCCTGGAGATGGAAAACAAGATCATGGGTCAGATCCTCGATGACGGCGCCGATCCCGATGACGCCACCATGGCGTGGCTCCAGGAAAACGCCGATGTTCTCGATGTCTGGCTCGACGGGGTGACGACGCGCGACGGCGGCGATTCCATGACCGCGGTGAAATCGCATCTGGGCTTGTGAATCCCCGCCGACCACCCGCCTTGCGGGCGGCACGGTTTCTTCCCCGTCGCCTTAGGGCCGCATATGGGCGACCGGCCGGCGTTGCGGTACGCGCCGGCCGCCCCATGGGCGAAACGCCAAAGGGAGGGGCGGCGCTTTGGATTGGCTGACCGAAAACAAGATTCCGGTGGGCGATGCGGCGAGCGCCGTCTTTGAATGGGTACGCGACAATGGCGAGGTCTTTCTCGAAGCCTTCTCCGATGTCATGGAAGGGCTGATCGATGCGATCCTGTGGCTGTTGCAGACGCCCAATCCGCTGATCATCGTCGCCACCTTCGTCGCCGTCACCTATTGGCTGCAACGCAGTTGGAAGACCGCCGCGCTCGTCATGCTCGGCTTTCTCTTCATCATCAATCAGGGCTACTGGGAGGAGACGACCGAAAGCCTCACCCTGGTGCTTTCGTCCTGCATGATGTGCATGGCGATCGGGGTGCCCATCGGCATCGCCGCCGCGCACCGCCCGAGATTCTACACCTATCTGCGGCCGGTTCTCGACCTGATGCAGACCCTGCCGACCTTCGTCTATCTGATACCGGCCATCGTCTTTTTCGGCATCGGCATGGTGCCGGGCCTGATCGCCACCGTGATCTTCGTGCTGCCGGCGCCGATCCGCCTGACCTATCTGGGCATATCGTCGACGCCGCAGTCCCTGCTTGAGGCGGCGCGCGCCTTCGGCGCCACGCGGCGGCAGACGCTCCTGAAGGTGGAACTGCCCTATGCCGTGCCGCAGATCATGGCCGGGCTGAACCAGACGATCATGCTGTCGCTGTCGATGGTGGTGGTGGCCGCGCTGGTCGGCGCCGACGGGCTGGGCGTTCCGGTCGTGCGCGCGCTCAACCAGGTCAACACATCGCTCGGCTTTGAATCCGGCTTCGTCATCGTCGTCGTGGCGATCATGCTCGACCGCATCCTGCACATGGGGGCAAGGCGATGAGCACGGCGATCTCGATCGACAATGTCTCCATCGTGTTCGGACGCAATCCCGAACGCGGCCTGCCGCTGATGGATGCCGGCGGGGAACGCGGCGAGATCCAGGCCGAGACCGGCCTCGTCCTTGGCGTGCACGATTGCGCGCTTACCGTTAAGGAAGGCGAGATCCTCGTGCTCATGGGGCTGTCCGGGTCCGGCAAGTCCACGCTCCTGCGCGCCGTCAACGGCCTCAATCCGGTCGTTCGCGGTGCGGTGCACGTCAATGACGGCGACACCATGGTCGATGTGACGAACGCCGATACGGCAACGCTGCGCCGCATCCGCATGCACCATGTCGCCATGGTCTTTCAGCAGTTCGGCCTGTTGCCCTGGCGGACCGTGCGCGAAAATGTCGGGCTCGGGCTCGAACTGGCCGGCATGGTCCGCGCCGAGGCGCGCGCGCGCGTTGACGAGCAGCTCGAACTGGTCGGCCTTTCGGATTGGGCCGACCGCAAGGTGGGCGAACTGTCCGGCGGCATGCAGCAGCGCGTCGGCCTTGCCCGCGCCTTCGCCACACGGGCACCGATCCTGTTGATGGACGAGCCCTTCTCGGCGCTCGATCCGCTGATCCGCACCAAGCTCCAGGACGAGTTGCTGGAGTTGCAGGAACGGCTCAGGCGCACGATCCTGTTCGTCAGCCACGATCTTGACGAGGCGTTCAAGCTGGGCAACCGGATTTCGATCATGGAAGGCGGGCGGATCGTCCAGACGGGCGCGCCGCAGGATATCTTCAGCGATCCCAAGAACGACTATGTCGCCGAATTCGTGCAGCACATGAACCCGCTGGGCGTCCTGCGCGCCCGCGATCTGATGCAGCCGCTGGCCCCGGCCGCAAGGCCCCTGGCCACGGTCGACGCCGACCGGCTGGTGCGCGACGGCCTTGAGGGCCTGATCGGCACGGACGCGCCGATCGGCGTGACCGAGGGCGGGCGCCTCATCGGACAGCTCGGCAAGGACGATGTCCTGCGCGGCCTGCGCCGCGCGAACGGCGCTTGACCGATGCCCTGATCGACCTGCGGTCCGTCGGAGCATGTTCCCGAAAAGTATATGCGGTTTCCGGGAACATGCCCCACGGCCTGTGGGGACGCTCTATTCGGCGGCGATCGGCTTTCGGGCATTGTAGTCCCTGGCGATCGCGACAAGCCTGCGCACCCGCTCCGGGTCGACGGGATTGTCGAAGATGCCGTCCTTCTTGAAGAACGTGCCGACCACGGCACCGTCGGCATAGGCGAACTGCTCGGCGATATTGGTGTCGCATACGCCGGTGTTCACGAGCACCGGCGTGTCCGGCACGGCCTGCTTGACGATCCGAAGCGCGCAGGTGTCGGTGGGCACGCCCGCGGTCAGGCCGGAAACGCACAGCGCATCGGGGCACGCCGATGCGCGCCGCGCTCCGCTCGGTCGCTTCGACGAGCCATTGCGGCGGCAGCACGCCGCCCAGCGTGCCGCGCCCGTGAAAGCTGTGCAGGTTGACGACGGGCCCCGCGCCAAGGGCGATATCGCTATGGTCCTCCATGCCGGGCGTGTCGGTGGCCGGGCTGATGTCCACGACGATGAGCACGTCGGGCGCGAGCCGCCGCACCGTGGGCACCAGCGCCCGGATGGAGAACTCCTCCTGCACGCTGGCGATCAGCGATATCCGCCCGGCCGCGGGCGCGCCCAGGCGCTCGAGCATGGCGCCGATCGCGGCCAGGGCGGCCCGGTCGTCGAGCGCGTTGGCCATCATCGTGTCGCCCGTGACGTGGAAACTCCGCTCATAGACCGCAAAATCGCCCACCCGGACGCCGAGCCGCTCGCCCGCGTCCTGGGCGCTGCGCGCGCCCACATCGACCCACATCTCGCCGATCGGCCTGACGGTGTACTTCTCCGAATCGGGCGTGAAATGGTGCGGATAGGTGCCGAACACGCCGATCACGGGGCCGTCTTTTCCGCAGATCACGATACGCTGGCCGGCCAGAACGCGCTCCGGCACGCCGCCCAGCCGGTTCAGCCTGACAAAGCCGCGCCGGTCGATGTGGCGCACCACGAAGCCCAATTCGTCCATGTGCGCGACCAGCGCGATGTGCGGTTCGCCGGACCCCACCGTTACGGCAAGGTTGCCCAACCGGTCCTCGACGACCGTTCCGAACCGCGACCAGCGCTCGCCGATCATATCGGCCATGGCACCTTCGCGGCCCGACGGCGCGATCACGGCGGTCATCGCACCCACGGTGTCAACAAGATCGTTCATGCCTGCGCACTCCCTTCAGCATCAATGGAAAAGTGATCCTCGTCATTGAGCGTATGGGCGGCGGCGCGCACGCGCGCGATCCGGTCGATCGCCGCCTCGTCACGCTTGCGGGCGGCGATCCGCGCGCCGCGCGCGACCCGCCAGCGTCTGGCCACCTCCAGCGACGTCTCGGGCACCAGCAGGCTGGCGGCCTGAGCCGCCGCGCCCCATGCCACCGGCTCCTCGCACTCGGGCACGATCAGCGGCCGGCCCGAAAGGCGCGCGATCGTTTCCTGCCAGATCCGGCCGCGCGCGCCTCCGCCCACCAGCGTGACGGGCGCCTTTGGATCGACGCCGGATGCGTGCCGGTCGAGCACGGCGATGGATTCGACCAGCGAATAGGCCACGCCTTCATAGGCGGCCAGAAGGACCTCTCCGGGCAGCGTCGCATGATCGATACCGGCGATGGTGCCGCGCGCCAGCGGATAGTCCGGCAGCCGTTCCCCGCTCAGATAGGGCATGACG
>NZ_CFIFWG010000043.1:0-16801 GCF_984466335.1 Roseitalea sp.
CGGGCGGCATGCTCCAGCGGGCGATGATCGCCCGCGCGGTGGCCTGCTCGCCGCAACTGATCATCGCCGACGAGCCGACGACGGCGCTCGACGTGACGGTGCAGGCGCAGGTGCTGGATCTGCTCGCCGGCATCCAGCGCGAGGTGGGCGCGGGCATGCTGTTCGTCACCCACGATCTGGCGGTCGCCAATGTGGTGGCGGATCGGCTCGCCGTGCTCAGGGGCGGCCGGCTCGTCGAGGAAGGCCCGGCCGCCCAGACGCTGCGCGCACCCGGACATGCCTACACAAGAGCGCTGATCGACGCGCTGCCAAGGCCGCGCGAGGACACGGGCACACCGGCAGCGGCCACCGATCCCGTGCTCGACATAAAGGGTCTTTCGGTCGGCTTTGCAGCGAGCAAGGGCCTACGCCGCACCGGGATGACCCCAGTGCTCGACGATGTCAGCCTCGCCGTTGAACGCGGCACGATCCTGGGGCTCGTCGGCGAGAGCGGCTCTGGCAAGACCACCCTGGCGCGCGCCGCGCTCGGCCTCGTTCCCGCGCAACGGGGCACGATTTCCTATCGCGGGCGGGACAGAGCCGATCACGCGGTGCGCGAACTCAGGGGCGCAAGGCTGAAGGGCTATTGGCGGCGCGCCCAGATGGTGTTCCAGAGCCCCTATGCCTCGCTCAATCCCTGGCAAACCGTCGAGCAGACGCTGGTCGAACCGCTGATCGAGCACGGGCTGGCGGGGCGGGGCGAGGCGCGCGAACGGGCCGCGGGCATGCTGGAACGCTGCGGTCTCGACCGCGACGTGATGAACCGCTTCCCGCACGCCTTCAGCGGCGGCCAGCGTCAACGCATCGCCATTGCCCGCGCGCTGGTGATCGAGCCGGAACTTCTGTTCTGCGACGAGCCGCTGTCGGCGCTCGACGTATCCACCCAGGCGCGCATCATCGCGCTGCTCAGGGAGCTGCGCGCCTCGCTCAACCTGTCGGTCGTGCTGATCACCCACGATCTCGCCGTGACCACGGCGCTGTGCGATGCGGTCGCGGTCATGCATGGCGGCCGGATCGTCGAAACCGGTCCCGCAGCCGCCGTCTCGCGATCTCCCCAACAGCCCTACACGCGGCGCCTTTTTGCGGCGGCGCCCCGACTCGAACTCAACTGAAAAGACCAGAACGCGATGGACACACCCAACATCCTGCTCATCTATGCCGACCAGTGGCGTCTCGATCAGTTCGGCGCGCCGGCCTCCCATACGCCCAATCTCGACGCGCTGGCCGCGCAGGGCGTGAGGTTCGCCCGGCACTATACGCAAGCCATCCCCTGCGCGCCGTCGCGGGCGAGCCTGTTCACCGGGCTCTACGCGCAGACGCACCGTGTCGTCGGCAACGGTGTTCCGCTCGATGCCCGCCACCGGACGCTCGGCCACTATCTGCGGGAAGCCGGCTATGATCCCACCCTGTTCGGTTACACCGACACGACGCTCGATCCGCGCACGCTTGGGCCGGGCGATCCGCGCGCGGCAGGCTACCAGATCCTGCCCGGGCTTTCGGAGGGCTGCCACCAGCCCGATGACAGCCCCTCCCAATGGCTTGCGCACCTGCGCACCAAAGGGCTTGCCGTCGAGGGCACCGGCGACGCCTATGCGCCGGACCGGTCCCGGCCCAACGCGACCGGCGGGGCCGGCGGCCAGCCGGCCCGCTATGCCGCAGAGGACAGCGACACGGCCTTTCTGACCAACCGGCTGATGAGCTGGATCGAGCGCCAGGCTCCCGGCTGGTGCGCGCTATTGTGTTATCTGCGGCCGCACAATCCGACGATCGCGCCCGAGCCCTACAACGCGCTCGTCGACCCGGACAGCCTTGCCGCGCCGATCCGCGCCGTCGCGCCCGAAGAGGAAGCGGCCCTCCATCCGCTGATGGCGCAGCAGATCGCCGAGGGCGACGCACGGATCAAATGTCACCCCGATCTCGCCGGGCGCGTCGCCGACGTGGCCGAGGCCGACTGGCGCTCGCTGCGCGCGGTCCATCTGGCGCTGATGGCCGAGATCGACGCCAATCTCGGCCGCCTGTTCGACCGGCTCAAGGCGTCGGGCGACTGGGACAATACGCTGATCCTGTTCTCGTCGGACCATGGCGAGGCAATGTTCGACCACTATCTGTGCAATCAGGCGGCATGGACCGAGCAATGCGCCCATGTGCCGCTGATCGTGCGCGATCCGCGGCCGGCCGCAGACGAAACGCGCGGGACCCTGTGTTCGGCCTTCTCGGAGGCGATCGATACCATCCCGACCCTTCTGGCCTGGCTCGGCGCGGACATCCCCGATCATCTCGATGGCGCTTCGCTGACGCCGTTCCTGAACGGGCAGACACCGCTCGGGTGGCGCGATCACGTAAGCTGGGAGTTCCACTACCGCGCCCCGGTCGCCTTCGGCGGCCGCCGGGTGCCGCCCCAGGACACGCAGATGACGGTCTATCGCGACGCCGCCTTCAAGCATGTGCATTTTCCGGGCCTTCCGCCGCTCCTGTTCGACATGGCGAACGATCCCGAAGAACGGGTCAACCTTGCCGCCGACCCGGCCAACATGCCGATCGAGCGCGACTATCTGAACCGTCAGTTCAGCAAGCGCCTGCGCCACGATGACCGCACCTTCTCCCCCTATCGCTAGAATGATCCGCCAGGAGTATCCGATGACCAAGATCGCCATGATCGGTGCGGGCAGCACCGTCTTTGTCAAACACCTTCTGACCGACCTGTTCCTGACGCCGGAAATCGGCGCGATGGACATCGCCCTGATGGACATCGACCCCGACCGGCTGGCCACCTCCGGCCGTGTCGCCGAAAACCTGGTGGCCCGTACCGGCGCCGATGCCCGTGTGACGATGTCGACGGATCGGGCGCCGGCGCTCGACGGCGCCGACTTCGTCATCGTCATGATCCAGGTGGGCGGTTATCGCCCGGCGACGGTCACCGATTTCGAGGTGCCCGAGCGGCTCGGCCTGCGCCAGACCATCGGCGATACGATGGGCGCCGGCGGCATCATGCGGGCGCTGCGCACCGTGCCGGTGCTCGTCGACATCGCCGACGACATGCGCCGCCTGTGCCCCAACGCGCTGATGCTGCAATATGCCAACCCGATGGCGATGATCTGCTGGGCGCTCGACCGGCTCGCGCCCGATATCCGCGTCGTCGGCCTGTGCCATTCGGTCCAGAAGACCGCGCAGATGCTGGCCGATCATCTGGGCGAGGACATGGCCGACATCAGCTATGACTGCGCGGGCATCAACCACATGGCGTTCTTCACCCGCTTCGAAAAGCTGATCGCCGGCGGCCGCCAGGACCTCTATCCGCGCCTGCGGCAGGTCGAGCCGCCGGCCGACGAGCGGGTGCGCTACGACATCCTCAAGCGCTTCGGCCGCTTCGTCACCGAAAGCTCGGAGCATTTCGCCGAATATGTGCCCTGGTACATCAAGCGCGACCGGCCGGATCTGATCGAGCGGTTCAACATCCCGCTCAACGAATATCCGCGCCGCTGCGAGGCGCAGATCGAGCGCTGGGGCACGCTGGAGAAGACCCTTCTGGCCGACGATGCCACAGCGCTCGAACGCAGCGTCGAATATGCCGCCGACATCGTGCGCGCCCATATCGGCGGGCCGCCGGCCGTGATCCATGGCAACGTGATCAATCGCGGCCTGATCGACAATTTGCCCGAGGGCTGCTGCGTCGAGGTGCCGTGTCTGGTCGACCGGAGCGGATTGACGCCGGTCAAGGTCGGCGCGCTGCCGGTTCAACTGGCCTCGCTGATGCTGACCAACATCGCCGCCCAGGCCTGCGCGGTGGACGCGATGGTGACCGGCGACCGCGAGCAGGTGCGCCGCGCCATGGCGCTCGACCCGCACACCGGGGCCGAACTGTCACTGGATCAGATCTGGGCGCTGGAGGCCGAACTGCGCGCCGCGCATGGAGAACTGGTCGGACAGTGAGTGTCCGGCCTGGCTCGGCGCACTGCCGGGTGAGGGCGGCCAAAAGATCCGGACCGTCTTCGCCATGGATTGCTAATCGGTCTCGCCGGCAAAGCTGCCGAACCCCACCGTATAGGACCATTGGCTGGTTTCGGGCGCGCCGGCGCCCGCGAGCGGGTCGACGAAGCCGATATTGCGGATAGAGATCTCCAACGGCACCGGCACCATGGTGATGACCGACAGTTCGATCGCCGCGCCCGACTGATCGCGCGCGCGGCGCACCGCGTTGAAGACCGGCATCCCGGAAGCGATGCCGAGAAGCGCGGCCCGATCGCCATCGACGACCGCCGGCAGATAGCTGTCCTCGGCGGTGACGACCGTGCGGTTGAACTGGTTGCGCAGCACCGAGTAAAGCGAGCGGTCCAGATGAGCCAGTTCCAGGCCTGGCAGGATGGAAAGGTTCAGACTGGTCTGGACCACGGCCAGCGGCCGTCCGTCGGCCGATATCAGCCGCCTGTGACGGTAGACATGGCCGCCGGCGCCGATGGCGAAGAAGGCGCATTCGTCGGCGTCCGCTATCGCCTGGCCGCTCGAAAGCACCTTGAACTCCGGCGTCAGGCCCTGGCCGGCGATGCCTTCGGTGATCGAAGTGATGGCGCGGTATCGCTTGGCCACGCCGGTGGTGTTGATGAAGGTGCCCATGCCGTGGCGGCGCACCAGCAGCCCCTCGCGGACAAGAACGTCCAGGGCCTGCTGTATGGTCCGCCGGCTGACGCCCCATTCCCCGGCGAGCGGCAACTCACCGTCGACCTTGTCCTTGTAGTAGCCGGACACGATGCGCGCCCGCAGCGTTTCGGCGATCCGGATGTAGACCGGACGATGATCGTTTGTGCGAAGCGCTGCGAGGGTCACCTGTCCTTTGCCTTGCCCGCGGGGAGCGGTCCTGCTGTTTCATTTGAACTGTCGAGCATAAAGATCGGCGACCTGCTTTTCCATATTGGCCAGAACGGCCTCGATGATTTTCCCGCCCTTTTCCGCCGTCGCCGCGCGCGCATCGCCGAGCACCGGGCTGTCCGTGAACTCGGTCCAGCGATAGGCGACCGAGCCGAAATCGCCCGGAAAATCGGGATAGTTCTCGACGGCCTTGTCCATATCGACGATCTCGGGCGCCAGATGCAATGCGTAGGAAGTCTCGATTTCGCAGGCATGCATGTAGGCCGGGTGCGCACGCGGGCGCTCGCGCACCTGCTCGACCACCTCGTCGGCGCCCGGATAGAAAAGATGGGCGATGGTGAAACCCTCGTCCTTCGCCAGCCGCTGCGCGTCGCGGACGGCGATGGCGTTGCCCATGTGCGCATTGACGATCGCCATCACATTCATGCCCTTTGCCCTGGCCGCGCGGGCGAGCTCGACCAGGGTCCGCACAACGGTGGCATGCGAGATGCCGAACGTTCCGGGCGCGTCGGCGAGCGACCAGACCTGTCCGAATGGAAGGACGGGCATGAGCAAAACCGGCGTGGTGTCCGCAACCCGGCGCACGAGCGCCTCGGCGAGCCGGTCCGCGAGGATGTTGTCGGTGCCCGCCGGCAGGTGATCGCCATGGCTCTCCACGGCCCCCAAGGGCAGGATCAGAACGGGCCGATTGCGCAGCGCTTCGGCCATTTGCGCATCGTTCATGCCCGAAATCGCGGTCGGGCTCTTCGTGCGATGGCGGCTCATGGCTTGAACACGAAAGCGCGCTTGGGGTTTTCGATGAAGAACTTGTCAACCAGCGCCTGCCCGTCGAGACCGGCCTCGCCGGCCTGCTCGATGAAACGCGGGACCCAGCTTTCCAATATGTAGCCCAGGCCCAGCCCGCCTTCGCCATAGTTGCGATACATCGTACGCCGGGCAATGTCGCCGCCGACGACGATCTGGTCCTCATGGCCGTGCCTGACCAGGTTCACGATGCAGTCGATCAGGATGCTCTCGGGATGGTACTTGATGCGGCTGATCCCGTCGAAGCACAGGAAAACGCCAGCCTCGGCGGCCTTGCGATGAACCCAGTGGTCCGGATTGCGGTCGACATGGGCGATCGTCAGGCGCGAGGGGTCCACGCCCTCCTGCCGCAGGATTGCGATCTGCTCCAGGATCAAGGTGCCCAGTTCGGTGTGGGCATGGAGCGGACAGCCGGTTTGCTTGTGCGCGTCCAGGACAGCGCGCACCATCTTGTCCTCGGATTCCGAGATGGTGTTGTAGCCGGTGCCGAATTTGGCGACGCCGCCCCTGAGGTCCGTGCCGTCCATTCCTTCGGTCAGTTCGCGCACCACATGGTCGCGGATCTCGGCCCGGCTGCGGCCGTCGATCCAGTCCTGGAAGGTGCCGCCGGTGCCCGCCATCGGGCCGGGCCACATGATTTTCTTGTTGAACCCGGCGGTGGCGATGATTCGGATGCCCGTGCGGTCGGCGATCCGCTTGAGCGCGGCAACGTCGCGTCCATAGTCGATCGCGGTGGCATCGTAGATGGCCTCGCCGCCGGCCGCGGTGAAGAGCCGGACGTCCTCGATGGACGCTTCCACATCGTCGATCATGAAATCGGCAAGGCCCTGCTCCTTCCAAAGCGGCGGCACGCAATAAAGGTGATCGTGGGCATAGGTCCGGCCGAGTGCGTCTGGCGCGATGTCCCCGCCAATGGTCCGAATGAAACTCATGGCTTACGTCTTCCTTGTGTGGTTGGCGAGCGCAAGGGCGATGACGATGATCGCGCCCTGCGTGATGAAGCGGGCGCCCGGTGGCAGCGACAGCACGAACAGCAGGCTTTGCAGGAAAAACAGGATCAGCGCGCCGGCGGCGGCGCCCGCCGGTGCGAAGACCCCGCCGGCGAACGCCGCACCGCCGATCACGGCCGCCGCGATCGAATCGACCGTGTAGGCATCGGCAATGCCGATCGAGGCCATGCCGGTGATGGCCGACAGGAGAATCCCGCCGATGCTCGCCAGCAAGCCGCACAGCACGAAGGACACGATCACCATGCGCTCGGCCGCGATCGCGTTCATCTTCGCTGCGCGGATATTGGCGCCCGACAGCAGCATCTTCCGGCCGGGCAGCGTATAATGGACGAAGACCATCAGAGCGATGCCGATCGCGGTCCAGATCACCACAGACCACGGAACGAGGCCGAGCAGCCAGCCCTCGGTGATGACGCGAAAGCCCGCCGGGATCGAGCCGCGCGGGCTGCCGCCCGTATAGACGAGTATGATCCCGGCAAGGATCAGCGAAGTGGCCAGGGTGGCCAGGAAGGAGGGAATGCGCAGCAAGACCACCATGATGCCGTTGGCCATCCCGACCAGCAGCCCGCAGGCCAGCGTCAGGGCCAAGGCCGGGACCATGTTCTCCATCGCGCCGGCAAAGGTGGTTGCGAGGACAACGTTGGCCAGGCCCGCCGTCGCGCCGACCGAAAGATCAAGGCGCCCCATCAGCAGGATCAGCGCCTGGCCGATGGCGATGATGCCGAGTGGAGCCGCCTGGCGGGCGTTGTCCATCAGTTGGTTGAAGGAGACCTGCCCGGTCGCGGCGAACAGGACCGCCAGCAGGGCGACAAGAAGGCCAAGGGCGCGCAGCGTCGCGCCCGAAGGCCGGCCATGGGCCATCACGGTCGCCACGCCCATCTCAGTCTCCCACGCCGCGGCCGCGCATGAACAAGACCAGCGCGGTGATGAAGATCAGGCCCTTGGCAATGGCCTGGTAGCTGGTGTCGAGCTGCAGGAGGTTGAAGGCGTTGTTGACCAGAACCAGCGCGATTGCGGCGAACAGCACGCCGATCAGGTTGCCCCGGCCGCCCTTGAGCGCGACCCCGCCAAGGATTGCCGCCGAGACCGCGTCGAGCGTGTAGGGCTCGCCGATCAGCGGATCGCCCGAAAGGATGCGGATCGACAGGAACACGCCGGCCAGCGCGGCGAACACACCGCTTGCGCCATAGACGGCCAGATCGATTTTCGCCGGCACCGCGCCGTTGGCGAGCGCCGAGCGCGGATCGGAACCGAAGGCGTATATCGACCGGCCGAACCGGGTCCACCCCATGAAGACGAACATAAGCGCATAGGCGCCAAGCACGATCAGGAGCGGCGGACCCAGCACGTTGCCGCCGCCGAGGAAAGCGGCATAGAAGGCATAGTCGACCGCACCGCCCGGCGAGGGCAGGATCAACAGCGTGGCGCCCTTGACGATCGCTGCCGTTGCCAGGCCCATCACCAAAGGGTTGATGCGCAGCACGATCACGCCGGACGCGGTAAACAGCCCGCACAACAGCCCGGCCGACAGCGCCAGCGGAATCGCAAGCGAACCGATGGCGTCGGAGGTCAGCGCCATGACCGCCGTCGCAAGGCTCATGATCGAACCGACCGACAGGTCGATGCGTCCTGCGAACAGGACCAGCGCCTGGCCGAGCGCCACCAGGGCCAAGGGCAGCATCCGAACGGTGAGGTTGGCCAGATTGTTCTCGGTCAGAAAGGCCGGCGAGACCGATGCGGCGATACCCGCCAGCACAAGGACAAGCGCGAGCGCCGGCAGCGACAGCAGCAGGTTCGCACGCAGCGAGCCCTCAAGCATGGGCGGCCTCCCGCGCGTCGGCCCGCATGCCGGCCGCGTGGCGCATGATGGTCTCTTCGGAGAAATCCGGCCGCGCGATCTGGGCGGTCACCTCGCCCTCGTAGAGCGTCAGGATACGATCGGAAAGCCCGATCAGCTCAAGCAAATCCGAACTGATCAGGATCACGGCGACGCCCTGCGCGGTCAGATCGCCCAGCAGCCCGTAGATCTCCGTCTTGGACCGGACGTCGACGCCCTTTGTCGGCTCGAACAGCACAAGGAGCTTGGGCAGCCGGGCCAGCCAGCGCGCGAACACCACCTTCTGCTGATTGCCGCCGGACAATTGGCGCGCCGGTTGTCCAAGGTCGGTCGAGCGGATCGAAAAACGCGCGCGGGCCGATTGCGCGAAAGCACGTTCGGCGGCGATGGGCAGGAAGCCGAAGCGCGACCGCTCGCCGATCGCAAACAGGCTCATGTTCATGTAGATCGGCAGGTCGAGGGCGAGGCCTGCCGTTTTTCGGTCGTCGGGAATGGAGGCGATCCCGGCCGCGACCGCATCGGCCACCGACCGGATCGAGGCCGGGCGACCTTCCAGTTCGACCTTGCCGGACATGAAGGGGCGAAGTCCGCTCAGGGCCTCGGCGAGCGGCGTCTGACCCTGCCCTTCAAGGCCCGCAATTCCCAGGATTTCGCCCCGCCGGACCGTCAGCGAAATCGGCGGGAGCGACCTGGTGGAGGCGCGATCAAGGGACAGGACCGGCGACGCGCCGCCAGGTACGCCCGGCCGCTCGGCAAAGACGTTGGTCAGGGTGCGGCCGACCATGGCCCGGACCAGCCGGTCTCGATCGAAACTGTCGCGCCGCGCATCGAGCGTGACCGCGTCGTCCTTGAGCACGACGGCGCGGTCGGCCGCCTCAAGCACCTCGCCGAGCCGATGCGAGATGAAGATGATCGCGGTGCCGCGCGCCTTGAGCCGGCCCATGAGGTCGACAAGCGCATCGGCCGCCCGCGCCGACAGCGAAGCGGTCGGCTCGTCCAGAACCAGCACGCTCGGCTCGTGCAGAACCGCCCGGGCGATCTCGACCATGTGCCGCTCGGCCGCCGACAGTCGGCCGCCTGCCCGGCGGGGTGCGATATCGAAGCCGAGATCGGCCATCAGCGTGCCGCACCGGCGGTGCATCAGACCCTGGCGGATCAGGCCCAAGCGGTTGCGCGGCTCCCGACCGAAGAACACGTTTTCGGCAACCGTCAGATCCGGCACGATGGTCGTTTCCTGGTGAGCGATGGCGACGCCCTTTGCCATCGCATCCGTCGGGCCGCGCGGGTCGAAGGGGGCGCCGGACAGCACCATGCGGCCCGAATCGCGCCGCACGCTGCCCGAAACGATGTTCATCAGCGTGGACTTTCCCGCACCGTTCTCGCCGACGAGCGCGAGAACCTCGCCGGCGAAAAGGTCGAAGCCGACGCCACGGAGCACGACGTTGAAACCAAACGCCTTGTCGATTCCCTCAAGGCTCAGAACGGGTGCGCGGGCATCGGTCATCGACAAGGTCCTGGTGCAGCGAGGATCGGTCCGGACATTCGGACGGCCGGGTGCGGGCCTTCATGGCCGCACGATTTGAACGGCGGCTCGGGCGGCGGATATGCGCCCGATCGTTCCGGCGACACCGCAGCTTCAGTCCTTGAAGGTCGCGCGCACCTGCTCATCGCTCAGGCGGGTATTGGCCCAGAACGAATCGGACAAGTCGTCGCGCACGAACGCTTCAAGCCTGTCCGCCGTGATCATCGGAACGGGAAAGACGGTGTCCTTTTCGACATCCTCGCCCTCAAGCAGACGGAGCGTCACCCGCAAAGCCTCCGACCCGAGCCAGGTCGGCTTGGACGGAGCGACGGAAGCGAACCCTTCGTCCTTCAATGCGGCCCAACGCTTCAGATAGCCGTTATTGTCCTCTCCGGCCATCGGCACGAGCGGACGCTGCGCCGCCTCGAAGGCGTCGATGGCGCCCAGCGTCATCGCGCCGCCCTGCGACCAGACGCCGCCGATCTGCGGATTGGCCGCCAGAAGGTTCGACATGGCGACCTTGGCCTGCGCGTAGTCCCATGAAGCGTCGACCGCGCCGATCACCTCGATGTCCGGATACCGGTCGAAGACCTCCCGCGCGCCGGCCCAGCGGTCGTCGCTGGCCGATATGCCCGAAATGCCGTTCAGCGCGACGATCCGGCCCTTGCCGCCCAACTCGTCGGCCAGCCATTGTGCGCCAGCCTTGCCGAAATCGACATCGTCAACCGTGACGAGCGCATCATAGTCGTCGCTGCGGATCTTGGATGCCAGCAGCACCACCTTGATCCCTTCGGCGCGAGCCTTCTTCAGTGCCGGCACCAGCGCGGTCGGCGAAATCGGTGTGGTGATGATCGCATCGACGCCCTGGGTAATGAGATCCTCGATGTTGGAAATCTGCTTGTCGACGTTCAGCTCGGACTCGACGAACACGGCATTGACCTTGTCACCGTTCCGCTCAACTTCCGCCTCGAACTCTCGATAGAGCTGAACCGACCAGGAATTGCCGGCAAAATAGATGTCATAGCCGACGTCAAAGGTCTCCGCGGCGGCCGCATGCGCGGCAAGCGCCAGCGCGAGCAGGCCGGCGGCAAATGTCTTGATGGGCATCATGGCTCCTCCCTTCCGATGATCCGACCAAGACATGGTATCTTGTATAGTCAAGCAGTCAAGTGAGCACGCTCAAGCCGGACCTTGCCCGACGGAGATGGGCTGGGCGGGCCGTCCGGCCGGCCGCCGGCGTGCCGGCATCCCGTTTTCCGGCCAGCATTCACGAGACGAAGGCGAGCGACCAAGCCGTTCTATGCGTTCTTGTCGGCGGCGGGTTCGGCGACGGCATCGCCCCAGGCGGTCATGGTTT
Source organism: Roseitalea sp. (assembly GCF_984466335.1). NCBI lineage: Bacteria > Pseudomonadati > Pseudomonadota > Alphaproteobacteria > Hyphomicrobiales > Ahrensiaceae > Roseitalea > Roseitalea sp. The sequence goes on from NZ_CFIFWG010000043.1 coordinate 11,433, forward strand.
CGGTGGCGCCGTACCGTATCTCGCCGTCGTCCAGAACGCCGGCCGGACAGGCGAACGGATAAGGCATCAGCGAACGGCGGACCGACGTTACCGGCGCCAGCGCTTTGAGTTCGGCGACCACCTCCGCGGACAGCGCGGCATCGGCTATGATGCAATCAGCGCCTGACACATCAATGCGCGGCCGGGCAAAGGCGGCGCCCAGATCCATCCCGAAATCGGTCAGCGAAGCGGCCAGTTGCATGACCGCCGAGACGATCTTGCGGCCGCCCGATGCGCCAAGTGCGAAACGCCGCCCGCCCGCCTGCCCGATCAGCGGGCACACGTTCATCAGGCACGTCTTGTCCGGTCCAAGCGAGTTCGGCCGCCCCTGCACCGGGTCGAACCACATGATCCCATTGTTCATGAGGAAACCGGTGGACGGTGAGACGATCCGCGCGCCAAACAGCGACAACAGCGTCTGGGTGTGCGCGACCATGTTGCCATCGCGATCGACCACGCAGAAATGGGTGGTGGACCCCGGCGCTGCGGGCACCTGGCCGTCCTGCCCCATGTCCGACAGCCGCTTGCGATAGGCGCCGAGCAGGGCGCGCGCATAAAAGGCAAAGGCGGCGTCGGGCGTTGTTTGCGGCTCAGCTTCCAGCGCCTGCATTGCATCGGCAAAGGTCGGCCCCGCGGTCAGCCCCGGCATCACATGAAACAGCGCGTCGCGATAGCGCACCGCAAGGGGCGCGTGGAACGTGGCGCGATTGGCCTCAAGGTCGCCGATGGTCAGATAGCCGCCCTTGTCGCGCACATCGCGCGCCATCGCCGCGCCCACATCGCCGCCGTGAAGCGCGCTTGCGCCCTCGCGGGCCAGAACATCGAGGCTGTCGGCCATGGCCGACTGATCGAGCCTGTCGTCGGCAAGCGCCGTCCAGGAAAATGGCCGCGGCCATTGGCCGTCCGACAGGAACAGGGCGGCCGCATCGGGATCGCGGGCAAGATCGCGGGTGGCGCTGGCGATGATCAGCGAGGCGTACCAGTCGACGGCCATGCCCTGGCGCGCATGATCGATCGCCGGCCGCACCAGGTCCGCCCACGGCATCCGGCCCCATCGCCGATGCGCCGCTTCCAGCCCATCGACCGTGGCCGGCACCGCCACCGCCCTGGCGCCGATCACATTGCGGTCTTCAACCACCTGTTCCCAGGGGAACAGGTCGCCGGCAACGCCCTGCCCCGACAGCGGAAAATCCTCGATGCGCAACCCGGCGGGCGATCGCATGCCGAAGTTCAGAGCATGAGCGGCCCCGTCCGCGGACCGCCAATGGACGGCCGCGCCGCCGCCCGCGGGCCCGGACATCCAAGGCTCCACCACCGCACAGACAAAGCCGCAGGCAATCGCCGCATCGACCGCGTCGCCTCCCGCCCGCAGCGCTTCCGCGCCGGCCTCGGCCGCCTGCCGGTGCTGGGCGGCGACGATCCCGCGCGGCGTCTGAACCACGTGCTTGCGGATCTCCATCGTCGCCGAAAGCGCGCCCGGCATCACGCTTGCAGACGGCACATGAGGGATGCCGCGAAGCGGCCGCGCTGGACCAGCGTATCGACTCGGATATGCTCGTTGAGCGTATGCGCGTCGGCGCCGCCCACACCGATGCCGTCGAGCGTGGGAATGCCGAGCGCGCCGGTGAAATTGCCATCCGATCCGCCGCCCTGGGATTGGCCGGTGATCTCGATGCCGATCTCGGCGCCGATCTCCCGCGCCAACGCCAGCATCGCCATTGTACCGGGCTGATCGGGTTCCCAGACAGGACGCGTTACGCCGCGTCGGACCTGCATCAACACATCGCCATCGGCATCGTTGAGGGCCAGCATCCTTTCGACACCCTCATCGAGGAGCGCTTGCGTCTTGGCCATGGACAGCACTTCGGCCCGGCAGTGGGAGGAAACGCAATTGACCCATTGCCCGCCATGAAACACCCCGACCGAGAAGGTGCAGTCGGGCGTCGTCATCGCTTCGATCTCGCCCACGGCCCTTGCCATCCGGGCGATCGCCGACCGGCCCTGGGCCAATGCCGCGCCGGCATGGCTGGGGCGGCCCTCGGTCTTCAAATCGAAGCGGGCGATGGCGTAACGGCCGATCACCGTTTCGCCGTTGGGTCCCGACGGTTCCGGCACCAGAACATATTTGTGCCGCCTTGCTTCGGCCTCGATCAACTCGCGGGTGGACGGTGTGCCGATTTCCTCGTCGGGCGTAAACAGGACCGTGACCGGCAGCGGCGTCTCGATGCCCGCCGCCAGCAGTTTGCGCAGCGCATCCAGATAGACATAATTGCCGCCCTTCATGTCCCAAAGGCCCGGCCCGCGGCAGATGTCGCCGTCGCGCCGGAAGGGCAGCTTTTCCAGCGTGCCGATCGGGTGCACGGTGTCGAGGTGACCCAGAACCAGAATGCCGCCCTCGCCCATTTTCGGGTGCGGCATGGCCGCGCGCACGCTGTCGCCAAGTCCCATGCGGCCGGCAATGCGCTCGGTCGCAGCGCCGAGCGCGGCCAGTTCATGCTGGGCGACATCCATCATCCGGTTGACGGCGGAAGCATCGAATGTGGGGCTCTCGGTCTCGACCCAGAGCTTGAGCCCTTCGAGCATCTCGTCGGTGTCGAACGGCAGATCGAGCGGGTTTCTCATCGTCAACCTCCTGTTTCCTGCCGCCGCCTCAGCGGCCGGCATCCACCGGCAGGCGGGTCTCCACGATCCGGGCGTAGATCGATGCGCCCACGGGCAGGATCGCATCGTCGAGCACGAAAGCGGGATTGTGCAACGGCACGCTGCCCGCATGGCCGACCCGGCAATAGGCGCCCGGCACGCATTTGAGCATGTCGGCGAAATCCTCCGAGCCGGTCAAAGGGTCGCTGGTTATGCGCGCGCCGTCAGCCCCCACCACGTCGGCGGCCGCCGCGATATAGGCCTCGGACAGTTCGCGATCGTTCATCAGAACATCGAACACATTGCGCAAATCAACATCGATCTCGATCCCGTGGGCTAAAGCCAGGCCGCAGCACAACTCGCGGATCCGCGCTTCGGCGATCTCGATCACATCGTCGTGGAAATAGCGGATCGTACCGGTGATCGCGGCGCTCTCGGGCACCACATTGTAGGCCGAGCCCGCATTGAAGGTCGTCACCGACAGGACGATCGGCTTGGTCGGCGGCGTGTTGCGGCTGACGATCAGTTGCAGTTGCTGCACCAGCGCGGTGCCGATGGCGATCGGGTCCCTGGACTGGTGCGGCATCGCCGCATGGCTTCCGGTGCCCCTGATGGTGATGTCGAAAAAGCTGGCGCCGGCCATGGCCACGCCGGGGGTCACCGTCACCACGCCCGGCCTGGCATTGGGGTCGTTGTGCATGCCGTAGATTTCGTCGCAAGGAAACCTTTCGAACAGTCCCTCGGCGATCATCCGGCGCGCGCCGCCAAGGCCCTCTTCGGCCGGCTGGAAGATCAGCACGACGGTACCGTCGAAATCGCGCGTGGCAGCCAGATAGCGCGCCGCCCCCAGCAGCATGGTCGTATGGCCGTCATGGCCGCAGGCATGCATCCGGCCCGGACTGGTCGAGGCGTAGGGCACGCCCGACGCTTCCTCGATTGGAAGCGCATCCATGTCAGCGCGCAGCCCGATGCGGCGGTTGCCGCCGCCCTGCCCCCCGATCAGGGCCACGACACCGGTGCCGCCAATGCCCTCATGCACCTGGTCGACGCCCCATGCGCGCAGCTTTTCGGCAACGATCGCCGCGGTGCGGGTCTCCTCAAAGCCCAGTTCCGGATGGGCATGGAAATCGCGTCTTATGGCCGTGAGCTCTTCGGCGAAACTCTGGATCTGCGCAATGACGGTCATGCAATGGCTCCCTGCGTGCTTGGCGCGCCGGAGCGCGCGCGGAAATTGGCGAAATCCCAGTGGCGGCCCGGCGCGGCCTCGATCAGCGTGCAGGTATAGTCGTGCCGCGGCGCGGCGAGCACCTCGCCCGCCGTCCCGTGCTCGACCACCAGCCCCCTTTGCATGACCACGACATCGTCGCAGATCTGCGCGGCCACCCGCAGATCATGGGTGATGAACAGCATGGCGATGCCGAACCGCTGCTGGACATCGTCGAGCAGGCCCAGAACCTGTGCCTGAACGCTGACATCGAGCGCCGAGACAGCCTCGTCGGCGACCAGAAGAGCAGGCTTCATCGCCACGGCCCGGGCAATGGCGATGCGCTGGCGCTGCCCGCCGGAGAACTGGTGCGGATAGCGGCCGAGCGCGTCGCGCGGCAGTCCGACCAATTCCATCAGTTCGGCCGCATGCGCCATCGCCGCCTCTTTCGCCGTGCCGAAATTGATCGGCCCCTCGCACAGCGAGCGCGCCACGGTCCAGCGCGGATTGAGCGAGCGATAGGGGTCCTGGAAGACGATCTGCAAATGCTTGCGGTGCGGCCTGAGCCGGCGAGGCGACAGGCGCGAAATGTCCTGTCCGGTCACGTTGATCGCCCCGCTCGTGGGGTCGATCAGCCGCATGATGCAGCGCGCGACGGTCGACTTGCCCGAGCCGCTTTCGCCGACGATGCCAAGCGTGCGGCCCGGCGCGATCTTGAAGCTGACATTGCGTGCGGCCCTGACGCCTTGCGAACGGGCGAACCAGCCGCTGCCGCCATAGGTCATGTCAAGGCCGGCGACATCGAGCACCGCCTCGCCGCCCGGAGGGGACCGTGCAGGACGCGGTGCCAGATTCGGCACCGCGGTCAGAAGCTTTCGCGTGTATTCGTCTTTCGGCGCCGTGAGCAGTTCACCGATCGGTGCGCTTTCGACGATCCGGCCATGGCGCATGACGCTGACCGTGTCGGCGATTTCAGCGACCACGCCCATATCGTGGGTGATGAACAGGACGGCAGTGCCATGACGCTCCTGCATCTCCTCGATCAGTTTGAGGATCTGTTGCTGGGTTGTAACATCGAGCGCCGTTGTCGGCTCGTCGGCAATCAGAAGGTCCGGGTCGAGCACCAGCGCCATGGCGATCATGATGCGCTGGCGCTGACCGCCCGAAAGCTGATGGGGAAAGGCGGCATGGACGCGCTTGATGTCGGGTAGGCGCACCTGCTCCATCATGTCCAGCGTGCGGGCCCGCGCCTGGAGGGCGGACAGATCGGTGTGCATGTTCAGCACTTCCTCGATCTGATCGCCGACCCGCATCACCGGATTGAGCGCGGTCATCGGCTCCTGGAAGATCATGGCGATCCGGCGAGCCCGCAGATCGCGCATCTGGGCATGGCTGGCGGTGGTGATCTCGAACCCGTCAAGGTCGATGCTGCCGCCGCGCACCTTGAGCGCGCCTTTCGGCAGAAGGCCCATCGTCGCCAACGAGG
>NZ_CFIFWG010000043.1:16811-19918 GCF_984466335.1 Roseitalea sp.
TGACCGACTTGCCCGAACCGCTTTCGCCGACCAGGCAGCGGGTTTCGCCGGCGCGGATATCGAGGTCGATCCGGTCCAGGATCGGCGCCGCGTGAGCGTTGCCGGTGAGCCCCACCTGCAATTGGCGGATCTTCAACACCCGGCGGAGCTGCGACAGATCGCGCGCCTTGAACGCCATCTCAGACCTCCCGCCCCTTCATGCGCGGGTCGAACAGATCGCGCGCGGTGTCACCGAGCAAGTTGATGCACAAGATGCACAGCGACAGCACCAGGCCGGGCCAGAAGATCAGGCCGGGATTGATCTGAAAAAAGCGGCGCCCCTCGGCCATGATGTTGCCCCAGGTGGGAATTTCGGTCGAAACGCCTGCGCCCAGGAACGACAGGATCGCCTCGATCAAGATGGCAGAGGCGCATATATAGGTGCCTTGGACGATCAGCGGCGCAACAGTGTTGGGCACAAGATGCTGCAACATGATCTTGGGCATCGACGAACCGAGCGCGATCGCCGCCTCCACATAGGGCTCTTCGCGCGCCGAAAGGATGACCGAGCGCACCAGCCGGACCACGCGCGGCACTTCGGGGATCGTGATCGCCATGATGACCGAGCCAAGGCTTGGCCCGTTCAGCGCCACCAGCGCAATGGCCAGGAGAATCGCCGGGATCGCCATCAGGCTGTCCATGATCCGCATGATGATGCCGTCGGCGGCGCGCAGGAAACCCGCGACCAGACCGATGATCAGGCCCAGAACGACGCTGACCAGCGCCGCGCCGATCCCGATCAGGAGCGAGACCCGCCCGCCCATCATGACCCGGCTGAACACATCGCGGCCGAACGCGTCGGTGCCCAGCGGATGTTCGGCCGATGGCGGGCGCAACCGCGCCATCGCGTTCATCGCAAGCGGATCGTAGGGCACATAGAGCGGGGCCGCGAGAACGGCGATGACGATGACGGCCAGGACCGCCCCCGCAATCATCGGTCCGGGGCCGACGCGGGCGCCCGCCGGCAGCGAGAAGAGGCCGGTCAGCAGGTAAAAGGCGCTGTGTCCCCGGCTTGAAGCATCGGCCATGTCAGTACCGGATCCTGGGGTCGAAAAGCGAATAGGAAACATCGACGATCAGATTGACCGCCACATAGATGCCGGCGGTCAAAAGGATCATGGCCTGGATGACCGGATAGTCGCGCGCCAGGATCGCATCGACCGTCAACCGGCCGATGCCGGGGATGTTGAAGACGCTCTCGGTCACCACCACGCCCGAGATCAGAAGCGCAAAACCGGTCCCGATGACCGTCAGGATCGGCACCGCGGCATTGCGCAGCGCATGGCGGAACAGCACCGCATTCTCGCGCACGCCCTTGGCGCGGGCGGTGCGCACATAATCCTCGCCCAGCACTTCGAGCATCGAGGCGCGGGTCATGCGGGCGATCAGCGCCACATAGATGGTCGCCAGCGTCAACGAAGGCAGGATCGCCCGGCTGAAAAAGGCGCCCAGCCCGTCGGCGGGCGAAGCATAGCCCTGAACCGGCACCCAGCGCAGCTCGATGGCGAAGACCTGGATCAGGATGTAGCCGATCACAAACACGGGCACCGAAAAGCCCAGCACCGAAAACGCCATGACGGCGAAATCGATCCAGCTGCGGTGGCGCCAGGCCGCGATCACGCCCATGGGCACCGCCAGAAGGACCGAGATGATGATCGTCATGAGCGCGATGTTGACGGTCGGCCCCAGCCGGTCGCCAATCATCTGCGCGACGGGCGTGTTCGAAATCAACGATGTGCCCAGGTCGCCCCGCAGCATCTGGCCCATCCAGGCGATGAACTGGATGTGCAGCGGATCGTTCAGGCCGAGACTGTCGCGGATACGTTCCAGCTGGGCCGGCGTGGCCGCATCGCCCGCCAGAATGGCCGCCGGATCGCCCGGTGTCAGGCGCAGAAGAAGGAACACGAAAACGGCAACGATCAGCAGGACCGGGATTGTCGCCAAAAGCCGTCTGAGAAGATAACCGAGCATGAACGGGTCTCTTTGGCACGAAACCGGAAGTCAAGACGCGAAGCGGGGCGCCTGCCCCGCCACGGGCCAGCGGCGTGGTCTGACCGATCAGTCCGCGCCCTTGGTGACGTTCCAGAACACGGGCACCGGCGAGGGGATGATGCCCTCGATGTTGGCGCGGCGTCCCTGTGGGTTCACATATTCGCCCATCATCAGATAGTTCACATTGTCCATGACATAGGCCTGGATGCGCAAGGCCACCTCCTTTCGTGCCTCGGGCGTGGCGGCCGCGACGAACTGGGCACGCATCTTTTCGATTTCCGCATCGGTCGGCCAGCCGAACCAGCCATCGTCTCCGCGACCATTCAGCATCACGTTGATCAGCGGATCGGAGATTTCGGGGACCATCCAGTTGGTGAAGAACAGGTTCCAGCCGCCTTCGGCGGGCGGGCTTTGCCGGGCCCGGCGCTGAACCACCGACTGCCAGTCCATGGGCTGCATATCGACCTCGAAGCCGGCCTCGCGCAGCGCCTGGGCAGCAACGACGGGCTGGGTGGACAGCGTGATCACATCGGTCGGCGCCATCAGCACGACCGCAGTTCCATCATATCCGGCCTTGTCCAGCAGGGCACGGGCACCCTCGGGATCGGCGGCCTTGAGCGGCCCCGACCCGGTTTCATCGCCAAGCGGGGTCGCACAACCGAAGATCGCGCCGCAAACGTTGAAAAAGTCCGGCCTGCCTTGCTTCGTCGCCAGCATGTTTTCCTGGCTCAGAGCGGCGACCGCCGCCTGGCGGACCAGTTGGTTGTCGAAGGGCGGGTGCAGGAAGTTCGGCCGCCCGATCGTGACCATGCCCAGCGGGTCGCGCCTCTCGACGATGACATCGCGATTGCCTTCAAGGATTGGGAGCAGGTCGATCTGAAGGGCTTCGATATAATCGATCTCGCCCGCCGCCAGCGCGTTGACCGCCGTCAGATGGTCCGGCATCGTCGTCCACACAACGCGATCGACATTGGCGACCTTGCCGCCCGCCATCCAGGAGGGGGGCTCGTCGCGCGGCACGTAATCGTCGAACCTGTCGTAGGTCACCGAGACGCCCGGCTCGAATTCTTCCAGTT
>NZ_CFIFWG010000044.1:0-12870 GCF_984466335.1 Roseitalea sp.
ATCGCCCGGATCGAGCATGACCGTCACCAGCGCGCCGGGCGCCCGCCCGATCAGATCGAGTGCGACATCGCCGTTGAGCGTCAACGCGCCGTCGGGGCTCGCAAGCGCCAGGCTGGCGATGCGGGCGACGCCGCCCGTCACCGTCACCGGCGCCTGGGCACCGCCAAGGCCGGTGCCCCCGGCAAACAGCGCATCGCCGACGATCGCCTCGATCTGCGCGGGCTCTATGCCGAAGCCGATGGCGTCGGCCGCCGCCAGGATGGAGGCCATGGCGCCCGCGTCGAGCCCCGCAACGGCGACATCGCGCACGGCCGCAACGCCCGTGCCGGTCAGCGACGCGCCGAGCGTATCGAACGTGTCGCCGCCGCCGGTCAGCGTCAAGGCAAGGTCCGCCGTCCCGGCCACCGGGACGGCCATCGCGACGAGGTCGCCCAGGGGCGCGCCCCGGAGATCGACCCGCGCGCCGAGACTGATCGCGCCGCCGGCGTTCTGGACGCGCAGATCGCCGGCAACCGCCGTCCGCGCGCCGTGGCGTCCGCCCAGATCCTGAAGCACCATAAGGCCGCCATCCATCGTCAGGCGCCCGCCAGCATCCTCCAGCACGACCGGTCCGGCCAGGAGCCGGTCGGCCGACAGGTCGAGCCGCACGCCCAGATCGCCATGGAGCGGCGCGCCGAAGGGCGTATCGGCGCCAAGCGGGTCCACATGGCCGGTCAGAAGGCCGGCGACGAACATGGCATCGAGCGCCGAAGCATGGAGCGCGCCGTGCAGCGACGGGCCGAGCACGGCGTCGCCCGTATAGGTCAGATCGCCGGTCACGGCGCTGCCCGCGATCGAAGCCGACAGATCGTCGAACCGCCAGACCTCGTCCGAACGGCCAAGCGCCGCCCGCGCATCGACCGGCGTGCCAAGGCCCGTGCCCGGCAGCGCATGGCCGAGCGCGGCCAGCCAGGGCTCGGCATCGGCGAGCGCCAGTACCAGATCTCCGGCAAATCGCGACGGCCCGTCATCGCCCGCCAGTTCGCCCTTGAAGGAGAGCGTGTCCGAGCCGGCCCGCGCCATAAGGGCGATCGCGTCGGCCCGGCCATCGGCCCGGCGCAGCGAAAAGCGCGCTTCGCCCGGCTCGATCAGGCCGACCGATGCGCCGCGGTCCACCATCAGGGGCACGCCGGCGACGGGCAGGAGGCGCAGCGCATCGTCATGGGTCAGGGACCCGTCGAAGGCGAACGCGTCGATCGCACCGGTCGAAAGGGCATCGTCGAGGCTTGCCTGCGCGAACACGCCGGTGCCGCCCGCCTCGCCCGAAACGCTCGCCGACGCCTCCAGGCGCGCAAGGGCGCGGGTCGTGCGGGCCGAGCCCACCACGGTCAGTTGCGTGTCGAGCAGCGCTGCGCGGTCGCGGCGGGCGACAAGCGCCAGATGATCGAGCAACGGCAGGCCGGCAAAGCGCTCTGCCATGGCGGTCACGAACGGGGCGCCGGCGGCGGCGAGCACGCTCGCATCGAAGGTCACGGCGAGATCGGCCCCCTCCAGCCGTTCGACCGCGCCGGCGCCGGTGATCGAGGCGCCGTGCACGGCGGTCACGATCAGGCGGTCGACCTCGGTCCGGGCGCCGCGCGCGCGGATCGCCGCCTCAAGCGTTGCGGCCGGAACGCCGCCAAGATCGACATCGTCGAGCGCGAGCGCGATGTCGATATCGTGGCCGCCGAGCGCCAGCCCGCCCGCCTCGGCGCCAAAGATGCTGGCGAGCGCTTCGAGCGTCGGCCAACCCATGCCGCCGCCGGCGAGGTCGACCGTCATATAAGGCGCCGCGGTCCGGCCGCCGCGCCGCGCCAGGCGGCCGGTCAGGCGCGCTCCATCGAGCATGATCACGACATTTTCGGCGACCTGCCGCTCGGCGTCCAGCGACACCGCGGCGCTGATGCCCGCGCCCGAAAGGCGGCGGATCGGCTCGTCGACCGTGCCGGCAAGCCAGCGCGCAAGACCGGACGGCTGGCGAGAAGCGATAACGAGATCGCCGCTGAACCGCGCCGCGTCCATGCCCGCGCCGGGGCGCGGCAGCGTCAGCAGGCCGTCGGCCTCCAGGGCCGTGCGGCCGGGAAGGTGCGCATCGAGCCGGTCGATCCGCCAGTGCCGGCGATCGGCGCCGTCGGGCTCGGGCCGGGCGATGAGGCGCACGTCGCGCATCGTGGTGTCCCCGACGACGATCGCGGGAAGATCGAGGTTGACCGTGCCCGGCACGGACGGCCAGGGCAAGCCGGCAAGGACAGCGTTGACGGCCGACAGCCGCTCGCCCAGCCCCATCGCCGTGCCGGTTTCGGCCTCATCGGCGCCGACGGGCACATTGACCTGCGTGCCGCGCGCGGTGAGGCGGTAGCCGGGCTCGGCACCTCCGAACAGCGCGGCGCTGCCCGTGACCGTGTAGGGATCTTCGGGGTTGCCGAACGCGCCGCGGAACGCGCTTATATCGATCGCCCGCGCGGTCGCCGCGAAGTCCCCCTCGATGCGGTAGGACTGCTCGCTGCGGTGCGGCAGCAGCGTCAGCGCCCCCGCATAGGCGACCTGGCCCGCCTCATCCCGCGCGACACGGCCGTCGGAGACGATCCGCACCAGTTGATCGGGCAGGTTGGCGGCCACCCGCAGGGAAAAGCCCTCGCGCGTGAACTGGCCGGTCGACAAAACGAAATCGGCCGGAAGCGCTTCGAGCCGCGCCGTGCCTTCCGCACGCCAGGGTCCGAAATAGCTGTTCGCCGAAACGGCCATATCGAGGTCGGAGACGGTCCAGCGGCGTTCATGGGCCGGATCGAGCACGATCAGCGTGCCGTTTTCCACGGTCGCGTTTTCAAGCGTGATCTGCGCCGGATCGATCAGGCGGGTTTCGGGCGGGCTCCAAAGGACCGCGCCGTTCGCATCGAGCGTCACCGTCACCACCGGATCGACGAGGCGCATGTCGAAGATCAGAACGTCGCCCGAAAGAAACGGCGCAAGCTCGACGTCGAGCGAAAACCGCTCGGCGACGATGACGGGCGCCTCGGGCGGGCCGACCTCGACATCGGAGAAGCTGACCGAGGGAAAGGGCAGGATGCGCGCCGTCGCCTCGCCCGCCACGCGCACGGGCTGGCCGAGCAGCCGCGTCGCCTCGGCCTCGAACCGGCTCTTATAGTCCGACCAGTTGACGAACAGCGGCGCGAGCAGCGCGGCCATGAGAACCACGACGAGCAGGCCGCCGATCAGAACGAACAGGCGCACGGTACGAACTCTCCTGCGCTTCCGGCGCGCAACGACGCCACGGCTCCTTTTCAAACCTCAAAGCGACAAGATCAAGGCTGCACAGGCGGCCTCAGGGGCGCAGCACCTTGCCGGGGTTCATGATATGGTCGGGATCGAGCGCCGTCTTGATGGCTCGCATGACGCCGGTGGCGCCGCCCAGCTCCATTTCGAGGAACGCCATCTTGCCCTGGCCGATGCCGTGCTCGCCCGTGCAGGTTCCGCCCATGGCGAGCGCGCGCATGTTGAGCCGCTCGACAAAGGCTTCGGCCGCGGCGATCTCGGCGGGCGCGTCCATGTCGATCAGCAGCAGCACGTGGAAATTGCCGTCGCCCGCATGCCCCACGATCGGCGCGACCAGCCCGTGCTCGGCGATGTCGGCCTCGGTCAGGGCGATGCATTCGGCGAACTGCGAGATCGGCACGCACACATCGGTCGAAATGCCCTTGGTGCCGGGGCGCAGCGTCAGCGCCGCCCAATAGGCGTCGTGCCGCGCCTGCCAGAGCCTGGACCGGTCCTCCTCGCGGGCCGACCACAGGAACGGGCCGCCCCTAAGGTCGGCGGCGATCTCGCCAAAGGTTTCGGCCTGCTCGGCAACGCCCGCCTCGGTGCCGTGGAACTCCACGAACAGGCAAGGGCCTTCGGGCAGGTCGAGCTTCGAATAGCCGATCATCGCCCGCATCTGGAGCGCGTTGACCAGTTCGATCCGCGCCACCGGCAGGCCCATCTGGATCGTCATGATCACCGCGTCGACGGCCGCGTCGAGCGTCGGAAACGGGCAGACGCCTCCGGTGATCGCCTGCGGCAGGCCGGCCAGACGCAGCGTCAGCTGCGTGATGATGCCCAGCGTGCCTTCCGAGCCGACGAACAGCCGGGTCAGGTCGTAGCCGGCCGAACTCTTGCGCGCGCGCTTCGCCGTTGTGATCTTGCGGCCGTTCGGCATGACCACCTCAAGCGCGATCACATTGTCGCGCATGGTGCCGTAGCGCACCGCGTTGGTGCCCGAGGCCCGCGTGGCGGCCATGCCGCCAAGGCTGGCGTCGGCGCCCGGATCGATCGGAAAGAAAAGACCGGTGTCGCGCAAATGGGCGTTGAGCTGCTTGCGCGTGACGCCCGGTTCGACGACGCAGTCCAGATTTTCGGCGCTGACTTCAACGATGCGGTCCATCTGGCTGACATCTATCGATATTCCGCCGCCCGGCGCGTTGACGTGGCCTTCCAGCGAAGAGCCGGTTCCGAACGGAATGATCGGCACGCGGTGCGTCGCGCACACATCCACCGCCGCCTGAACATCGTCGGCGCCCCGCGCGAAAAGCACCCCGTCGGGCGGCTGGGACGGGATGTAGGTGGTGGTGTGCGCATGCTGTTCACGCAGGGCGGCGCCCGTCTGGAAGGCATCGCCAAAGCGCTGCTTCAAAATGCCGAGCGCGGCCGCGATGCCGTCCTCGTTGCGCGCCACCTGCGCCAGATCGCCAAGGGCCATGTCACGTCTCCCGAAGCGCCCCGGCCCCAGGTGACGGGCCGGCGAGCGTCTTGTCAAACCGCGTGTCGCCAACATGCAGACGCAGCGCGCCGGCCGCAAGCCGCCCGCGCCCGTGCGGGAGCCTGCACGGCTGGCGACCGCGCATTATCGGGGTGGCCGGCTTGCCGATCCATGCCCAATCCGTAATGTGGCCGCAAGGGCGGTCAAGCTGCAAATTGGGCGTCCGAAACCGGGGACGAGAAAGGCGCAGCAGGCAAGGCCATGGACCAGCAAGCGATCCGCAAAGAGCTGTTCGTCACGCCGCCCCAAAGCATCGAGCCCGGCTGGATCGACTATAACGGCCATCTGAACATGGCCTACTATCTGGTGCTGTTCGACCGGGGATACGATGTGGTCTGCGATCATTTCGGGATGGGGCAGGATTATGCCGCAGCGCGCCGACTGACCACCTATACGGGCGATGCGCGCCTCACCTATCTGCGCGAGGTGCATGGCGATGCGCCGGTGATCACGACCTTTCAAATCCTCGACCGGGACGAAAAGCGCATTCACAGCTTCCAGCAGATGCGCCATGCGCGCGAGGGCTGGGTGGCCGCCACCTGCGAGACGCTGACGCTGCATGTCGACATGGCCGGCCCGCGGGTCTGCCCGTTTCCCGACGATGTGATGGCGCGGATCGAGACCATGGCCGCCCGGCAGGCCGCCCTGCCCCGGCCCGATCGCGCCAGCGCGCCGCTCGGCATCGGCCGCAAGCGGGCGGCGGGCCGATGAAGCCCGGCGCGCGCCTTCGCGCATGGGGCTTTGTCCTGGTGCGCTGGGTGCGGCCGAACCTGCGCACGTTCCTTGGTTCCGGCACGCCGAAGATCTGGCTGCTTTCGCTGGTCATCGGAGCGATGGTGGCCGTCGCCGCGATCGTGTTTCGCGAGGCGATCGGCCTGGTTCAGTACTGGTGGCTGGGCAACACCAGCGAACAGACGCTGACGGCGGCGCAGAACGTGGCCTGGTACTGGGTGCTCGCCGCGCCGGTCGCCGGCGGCGTCGTCGTCGGCATCATGCTCGAACGGGTGTCGATGCGCCGCGCCGGCAACGTGGCCGACGTGATCGAGGCAAGGGCGATGACCGGCCGGCCGCTTGACCTGAAGGACGGGCTCTGGTCGGCGGCGATCGCGGCGGTCTCGCTCGGCTCGGGCGCAAGCGCCGGCCGCGAGGGGCCGGTGATCCATCTGGGCGCCACGCTCGCCTCGGTCGTCGCGCACCGCCGCAAGCTGCCCGAATGGTGCGCGCGCACGCTTCTGGCCTCGGGCGTCGCCGCGGCGATCTCGGCCTCGTTCAACGCGCCGATCGCCGGGGTCCTGTTCGCGCACGAGGTGATCCTTCAGCACTATGCGATGCGCTCCTTCGTGCCGATCGTGATCGCCTCCGCCGTCGGATCGGTGATCGCGCGCATCTGGTTCGGCGATACCGCCGCCTTCATCATCCCCGACTACCAGATCACCTCCTATTGGGAGTTTCCGGCCTTCGCCCTTCTGGGCGCGGTGGCGGCGATCGTCGCCGTCCTGTTCCAGTTCGCGCTGTTTTCGGCCGACTATGCCGCGCGCTCGGTCACCATACCGCTGCGCTACCGGCCGGTCATCGGCGGCGCGGTCATCGGTGTCATGGCCGTGTTCTTTCCGCATATTCTCGGCGTCGGCTACGAGGTGACCGACAAGGTGCTTTGGAACCAGTTGCCGCTGTCGCTGCTGATCGTGCTGATCGTGATGAAGACGGCGGCGACGGCGATCACGCTGGCCGCGCGCTTCGGCGGCGGCATCTTCTCGCCCGCCCTGTTCCTGGGCGCGGCGACCGGCGGCGCCTTCGGGCTGATCGCAGGCGCAGCGTTCCCCGAAATGGCCTCGTCCGAGGGGCTGTACGCGATTCTGGGCATGGGCGCGGTGGCCGGCGCGGTGCTCGGCGCACCGATCTCGACGACCGTGATCGTGTTCGAACTGACGGGTGGCTACGCGCTGTCGATCGCGCTGCTGCTGACCGTGGCGATCGCCCATGGCGTCAACCAGGCCGTGCACGGCCACTCCTATTTCCACTGGCAGCTGGAGATGCGCGGCCTGTTCGACCATCAGGGGCCGCACCGTCAGTTGATGCGCACCAAGACGGTCATGGACTTCATGGACCTGGTGCCGAACGAGGGCGACCCGGAGCGCCATGACCCCGAATCGGACTATCCGACGCTTCGGCCCGGCGATTCGCTGGAGATCGCGCTGCGCGCGTTCGACGCGTCCGGCCACAGCCGCCTTGCCGTGGTCGACCCGCGCGATGGCACCAGGATCATCGCCTGGGCGACGCAGGTGCGCGCGCTGTCCTACTTCAACAAGGCGCTGATCGAGGCGAGCGTGGAAGAGCACCGGTAGCCTTGCCTCATTCTGAGCCTGTCGAAGGATGGGGAAGAAACATCCCGCATCGCCCTGCGACAGGCTCAAGGTGAGGCCGGACGGGCGCTTCCTTTCGTCCCTCAAATCCCTAAATTGCGAATCGATGAGCGATCCGTTCGACGACATACCCTTTGACGACGCGCACGGGCCGGCGCCCGCGCCCAAACCCGCCGGCGGGCCGGGCATCGCCGCGCGCGCCATGGGCGCGCGGGGGGCGACGGCCTATCTTGAAGGGCTCAATCCGGAGCAGCGCTCGCCGGCGCCGGCACCGGCAAGACGCGGGTCCTGACGACGCGCATCGCCCATATCCTCGCCCAGGGGCTCGCCTGGCCGAGCCAGGTGCTCGCGGTCACCTTCACCAACAAGGCCGCCCGCGAGATGAAGGAGCGCATCGGCGTGCTCGTCGGCGACGCGGTCGAGGGCATGCCGTGGCTGGGCACCTTCCATTCCATCGGCGTGAAGATGTTGCGCCGGAACGCCGAGCTGGCGGGCCTGAAATCCGATTTCACCATCCTCGACACGGACGACCAGGTCCGGCTTCTGAAGCAGCTCATCCAGGCCGAGGGGCTGGACGACAAGCGCTGGCCGCCGCGCCAGTTCGCCCATATGATCGACGGCTGGAAGAACAAGGGGCTGGGCCCGGCCGACATCGCCGAGGGCGACGCGCGCGCCTTTGCGAACGGCAAGGGGCGCGAACTGTTCGCCGCCTATCAGGACCGGCTGAAGACGCTGAACGCGGCCGACTTCGGCGATCTGCTGTGCCATCCGATCCGGATTCTCAAGGCAAACCCGGACGTGCTGGCCCACTATCAGGGGCGTTTCCGGTACATCCTCGTCGACGAGTATCAGGACACCAACACCGCGCAATATCTGTGGCTGCGGCTTTTGGCGCAGCGGCGAATTGAAGGCGGCCCTCCCTCCGTGGCAGGGAAAGCCTTTGCCACCGGCAAAAGCGCCAGCCCGCGAACGGACGCAAGCGCGGATGCGATTGCGGAAAACGAAAACGGCAACAAATATTCGCCTCTGCCGAATATTTGTTGCGTCGGCGACGACGACCAGTCGATCTACGGATGGCGCGGGGCGGACGTCGACAACATATTGCGTTTCGAGAAGGACTTTCCGGGCGCAAGGGTGGTCAAGCTCGAACGCAATTACCGCTCGACGGCCCACATTCTGGGCGCGGCCTCCCACCTGATCGCCCACAATGAGGGCCGGCTCGGCAAGACGCTGTTCACCGACGCGCCGGACCCGGACGATCCCAAGGTGAACGTCCACGCCGCCTGGGATTCGGAGGAAGAGGCGCGCGCCGTCGGCGAGACGATCGAGCGCCACCAGCGCGACGGCTGCAAACTCAACGACATGGCCATTCTCGTGCGCGCCTCCTTCCAGATGCGCGAATTCGAGGATCGCTTCGTCACGCTGGGGCTGAACTACCGCGTCATCGGCGGTCCGCGCTTTTACGAGCGCATGGAGGTCCGCGACGCGATGGCCTATTTCCGCGTCGTCTGCCAGCCGGCCGACGATCTGGCCTTCGAGCGCATCGTCAACACGCCCAAGCGCGGCCTTGGGGAGGCATCCGTGCGGCTGATCCACGACTATGCGCGCGCCAAGGGCATGCCGATGCTGGCCGCCGCCGCCGAAATCGTCGACACCGAGGAGATGAAGCCCAAGCCCCGCGCCGCGCTGCGCGCGCTCGTCGAGAACTTCACCCGATGGCAGGAACGGCTTGAAAGGACTCCGCATTCCGAACTGGCCGAGACGATCCTGGAGGAAAGCGGCTACACCGCCATGTGGCAGGCCGACCGCTCGGCCGACGCGCCCGGACGGCTCGAAAACCTCAAGGAGCTCATCCGCTCGATGGAGGAGTTCGAATCCATGCGCGCCTTTCTCGAACATGTCTCGCTGGTGATGGACGCCGAGCAGAACGAGGACATGGACGCGGTGTCGGTCATGACGCTGCACGCGGCCAAGGGGCTCGAATTCGACACGGTGTTCCTGCCCGGCTGGGAGGAAGGGCTGTTCCCCCATCAAAGGGCGCTGGACGAGGGCGGCCGGTCGGGCCTTGAGGAGGAACGGCGGCTCGCCTATGTCGGCCTGACGCGCGCCAAGCGCCATTGCCATATCTGGTTCGTCTCCAACCGCCGCATCCACGGCCTTTGGCAGTCGACGATCCCCTCGCGCTTTCTGGACGAGCTGACCGAGGCCCATGTCGACGTCGCCGAACCGCCCTCGCCCTATGGCGGCCATGGCGGCTACGGTCAGTCGCGTTTCGACCGCGCCGACGCTTTCTCCACACAGCGCGAATCGCCCGGCTGGCGCCGCGCCCGGACCAACCGGACGGGCGCGACGCGCGACAATTGGGGCTCAAGGTCGGGCGCCGCCGTCGAGCGCATCGGCTATGGCGAGGCGGATTCGGGCTTCGGCGCCGGCACGGGCTCGGTCAAGGGCCGGACGATCGAGGGCGAACTGGTCGCCAAGTCGGTGGCCGACGAACCGTCGGCCTTTTCGGTCGGCGACCGGGTCTTCCACATGAAGTTCGGCTACGGCAACATCACCGCCATCGAGGGCAACAAGCTGACCATCGCCTTCGACAAGGCCGGCGAGAAGAAGGTGCTGGACGGGTTCGTGGAGGCGGTGTGAGCGGCGCCGGCCGCAACGGCCGGCCATGACATTCAGCCCGGCTCGTCTATGATGCCGCACCATGAGCGAACTGAAATCGAGCAGATCGATCCTTGAGGCGATGACGCGGGCGGAAGCGGAATCGAGCGATCCGGACTATCAGGCATGGGTTCGCCGCGAGATCGAAGCGGCCGTGGCATCCAACAAGGCGCATCCCGAACGCCGCATCCCGCAACGGGACATGTGGAAGAAGCACGGCCTTGAATCTTAGCTTTTCGCGGGAGGCCGACACCGACCTCGATGCGATCAAGGCCCATATTGCGCTGGCTTCGCCGGCAGCAGCCGAAGCGACCGTTTCCCGCATCCTGCAATCGATCGCCATCCTGGAGGGTTTTCCTTTGATCGGCCGGGTCGGGCGGGTCGACGGAACACGGGAGTTCCCGGTCACCAACCTGCCATTCTTCGCTGTTTATGAGATTACCAGCGAGACCGACCTCACGGTTCTACGCATCATCCACACCAGCCGGCGCTATCCCTTCCAGGACGATTAGAGCGCATCTGGCTTAGGTTGGCTCGTTCTGCCGGAGGGCTTCGTGGAGGCGGTGTGAAGCGGGCGCTCAGACCACCGCCTTCTTGTAGATGTGCCATGTGGCGTGGCCCAGCACGGGCAGCGCGATCAAAAGCCCCAGGAACACCGGGATCATCGCCGCGATCACCATCAGCGTCACCGCGACGCCCCAGCCGAGCATGACGAAAGGGCTCGCCGCCACCGTCTTCACCGAGGTGATCATCGCGGTGACGAAATCGACATTGCGGTCGAGCAGCATGGGGATCGACACGACCGTCACCGAGAACAGCGCCAGCGCCAGAACGGCGCCGACCGCATGGCCCACGGCCAGGAAGGTCCATCCCTCGGGCGTGGTGAACAGCGTCTGGGTGAAGCTCTCCCAGGTGGCGAACGAGGCGCGCCCGAGGATCAGCGCGATCAGAAGGCGCACCTGGTACATCCAGATCCAGAAGATGAACAGGACGACGAACGCCATGAAGGCCAGTTCGCGCTTGGATTGCAGGCGGATGACCGAGACGATCTCGTTCCAGGCGAGCGGCTCGCCGGCCGCGATCCGCCGGCTGACCTCGTAAAGGCCGACCGCGGCGAAGGGCGCGATCAGCGGAAAGCCGATCGCCACCGGATAGATCATCCACGGCATGTTCCACACGAGCAAGGACTGGGCGATCAGCAGGCCGCCCAGCACATAGATGCCGGCGAAGAAGAAGCCGAACAGGGGGGCCTTCAGAAAGTCCGAATAGCCCTCATTGAGCGCCGTGCGAATGTCGGCGACGGTCAGCGCGCGCACGTTGGGGATCATGCCCGAGCCGGTCGCGCCGCCCGCGCTGTTTACGCCGTTATCGATGTCTGTGTCCGACATGGCATCCTCCCTGCCGATGCGTGGATCGTTGGCCTCCCAACCGACCGACCCGGCCCGATCATGCCAACCTTCGCCGGACAAAATCAAGACGGGCCCGCGCCCGGCCGCCGCATTTTCACCCGCCCGGACGGACCGGCCGGTCGCTGGCCACCCCGTCCGATGCCTGCTATGGTGCGGTGCCATGAAAGCCGGCCCGAAACCGCTGGAACGCCCGCGCGGCGGCGTCGCCCCGCTGATCGTCCTGACCGCGGCCATCCTGGCGGCCGGCCTGGCGGGCGTTTATGCCTATGGCGCGCAGGGCGCCGATCTGTTCGTCGCGATGATCAGGACGGGCATGGCCTGGTGCTTCTGACAGGCCGTGCGCTCACCGGCATGTGAGCGCCTGCGCGCAAATGCGCAGGTGAAACCCGCTGCCCGCCGCACTAGAGATGGTATCCGAGCTCAATCGTCCGGTCACGCCCCATGCGCTATCTCTTCGCCGCCCTCGTCGTCGCTCTCGGCATCGCCCTGTTCGCGCTGACCTTCTCGATGGTCGACAGGAACGAGCAGGAGGCCGCCTATGGCGTGCCGTTCGAACTGGTCGACCAGGACGGCCGGCCGATCACCGAGCAGGCATTCAGGGGCCAACCAACAGCGCTGTTCTTCGGCTTCACCCATTGCCCGGAAATCTGCCCGACCACGCTCTACGAGCTGGACGGCTGGCTTGCCGAACTGGGCCAGGAGGGCGCCGGCATCGACGCCTATTTCATCACCATCGACCCCGAGCGCGACACGCCGAGCCTGCTCGGCGACTATGTGGCGTCGGTGACGGACCGGGTGCGCGGCATCACCGGCGAGCCCGAGGCGGTGCGGGAGATGGCGCGCGGCTTCGGCGTCTATTTCAAGCGCATCGAACTGGACGACGGCGACTACACGATGGATCACACCGCATCGATCTTCCTGCTCGATTCCAACGGCGCCTTCCGCAAGACCATCTCCTATGGGGAAAACCCGGATACGGCGATCGCCAAGCTGCGCAATCTGGCCAGCACCTGAGACAACGCGCCGGATCGCGCAAGGCCCATGCCGCAGACCCGTCTTTTCCTGACCACCGGCAAGGCGGACGCCGAACGCATCTTCGCCCGCCTCGAAGCCGCCTTCGAGGAGGAGGGGCCGCCCGTCGCCATCGCCGAAACCGCCCCGGACAGCGATAGGTTCGAAGTGTCGGTCTATGTGGATGCCGGCGCGGACGATCCGGCCGCCGCCGAGGACAGTGTCGCGGCGGCGCTGCGCGAGGCGGCCCACGGGGCCGATATCGAAGTCGAGCGGCTGGACGGTATCGACTGGGTGGCCAGATCGCTCGAAGGGCTGAGCGCGGTACGCGCCGGCCGCTTCATCGTCCATGGCGGCCATCAGCGCAAGGCCGTGCCGCCCGGCGCGACCGGCATCGAGGTCGAGGCGGGGCAAGCCTTCGGCACCGGCCACCATGGCACCACCGCCGGCTGCCTGATCATGCTCGACCGGCTGATCGCGCGTCAAAGACCGGCCGTCAGCCTCGATCTGGGAACCGGCAGCGCGGTGCTGGCGATCGCCATCGCAAAGCGGGCCAGAACGCCGGTGCTGGCCACCGACATCGATCCGGTGGCGATGCGTGTTGCCGCCGGCAATG